>JAZQVQ010000147.1:0-8009 GCA_045631825.1 Eubacteriales bacterium
TCGGGGTCTTTGGTTAATCGCCCCATTAAAACTACTTTGTTTAACATTAAAATTCGCTTCCTTCCACTGGTTCTAAATTCTTTTTTATACAGCTAATACACAGCTGCTTATCTTCAAAATGGTATATTGTTGTTTCGTCGCCGCACTCATCGCAATAAAAGTGCTTTACCCTTGTTAAAGGGCAGCTTCTGCCTAAACACGGAAGCCCGCAATCTACACAGTCATTTTCAATCTGTATCATTTGTCAGCCTCTCTTTCTTTCTGTTCGCAAATATCAACTATATGTTCGCAAAACATTATCGGTATTTTTGCTCGTTCTATTTTGTTTCCAAGTCCTTGCGTTCCCGTTTGCGAACCTCTTGGGGCTGCTTCATGGCACGGTGAACCATTTTTACAAGGTGGTTTAAAATTGGGTTGCGGGTGATTTGTCCAAATATCTGTTGGCTTTTGCCTTTTGTCGCCATACTGACTATATGTAACCGTATAGCGTGGCAGCCCTTGAACAAAGTTCATTTTTCGCATTCCGGCTCTTGGGTTTTCTATAAACCAAAATTTTGGTTTTAATTCGTTCAACAATTCAATAAGATGCTTGTTATATTCATCGCACTTTTTTGCATATTCGGTAACGGGTGCAAGATTTCCGTTTGCTTCTTTTCGTCTGTGCCGGTATATTGCTGCAACTGAATATGTTGTACAATCAGGTGAAGCCCAAATAACATCAGGAATACCCCCACAAAGGCTGATTATTTCTGCTGCTGTTAATTTTCCTATATCCGCAACCAAAGACGGCTCAAATTGTTTGTCCCAATCTACGGTGTATGTTTCGTGTCCTCTTGACTTAAAAACATTTGAGATTGATTTTGTCCCACAAAACAACTCCAATACTTTCAGTAACATCACCCCCATTGTTCTGCCATAGCGTCCGCAACTCCCAATGGTGTTTGACTTCTTAATCTTGCACATTCGGGATTGTTCCAACCGATTACTTTTTCGTCAAAGTGGCTTCTGAATATCCCTTGTGTGCGTTCTTCTTTTGGTAACGGTTCTTTTCTTGTCGGTTGCAAGGGCGACACACCTTTCACCCATAAGCAAGTTTTTTTACACTCGGTTTCGCCCTCAAAATCATACGGATTATATATGCAATCGGGCTTTCTGAATGCTGTTGACATAATTCCTTGCGGATTTTCAATGACTATGCGTTCACAATCGGCAAGTGCGAACATCATAAAAAACACAATCGCTTTCTGTTGTTCAGATATTTTCTTGGATCTGTATTCTTTATCACCAAAATATAACCACCTTTGACTTGTAGTACATAACCTTGTACAAGGTGGGTGTGCAATAATTAAATCCCATTTGCCTTCAATTTTGTGTTTTGTCCCGTCTGATGTTGTAAATTCACATCTACCATTCAACAACGGCAAAACATCACCTTGTATATGCCATTCTGGGCGACCGCCTGAACACTCTATAATGTCGCACGAATACGCTTCGTGTCCCTTTTTTTCTAAAAGCCTTGCACACTCTTTGGCTTTCTTCACACGCTATTAACACTTTCATTGCTTTACCTCCAAACTGTAACGCGCATAATGCACCTTTTCGCCGTATCTGTTTTTTGATGCTTCCATTGTGCGTTTTATAGGAACACCGGCGCGCCTTAATTCGCTGATTCTGCTTGCAAGTCGCATACAGCCGAACTCTTTAAGGGCTTCAAGCTGTGTTATGCTGCCTTCCGTTTCCATATAGTTTAAAATTCTTGTTGTTTGGGTCATCATATATATCACCTCTTAAAATTCCATATAAAAGCTGTCTGCTTCCGTTGGTGCTTTTAACTTCTTTGTACTTTTGCAATATTCGCACTTTTCGCAGCGTTCCGGCTCAATAATGCCTTTTTTAATTGCGTCAAACATTTCTACTTTGTATGTAAATTTTTCAAGCATCATATCAAGGTATTTTTGATTGATATATATAACGTCAATGTCCGGCTGTTTTTCTTTTGTTGCAGCGGCTAAATAGAAGGGAAGAAGCTCACCGGTATTTTGCCGTACAATCTCTTGATACACCGCGCCTTGTAAATCATAACCCCAATATTCAAACCACGGCACGCGCCCGCGTTCTTCATCGTATATGTCCTCAAAATCTCTTACAATTTTAAGGTCCGTTATCATTTCGCCCGGGATATAACTGTCGATTTTAATTTTGACCTTTACGCCGTTAATTTCGCCCGACATTATAACTTGCTTTTCCCCTGACAGATGCTTCATAAAAAGTCTGTCCTTTTCAATGCGTCTTATAATGTCATTTGCCTGTAAGTATTCAGCTTTTAAAGTGCCGTCTTTTTTAAATATTTCCGGGCTGTCCTTTGCAAACGTAGCAAGCATTCCTTCAAAGTGTGCATCAACATAGCTACCAACCATAAGAGCAGTTGTTTTTTCTCTTTTGTACTTGCCGTTAATTTCAGCAAGTGCCGCCGCCGGGCATTTTTCAAAGCTCTTAAACTGTGAAACTGACATAAATTCTTTGTTTGCCTTTGGGCTGAAATAATTTCGCTGCGTTAGTTTCATTTACTTTGCGCCGCCTTTCTCTTTGCCGCACAATTACCACATAAGCACGCCCCGTATTTTTGCTTTGTATAAGCCCCAACTTGTTCGGCGGTCATTCCGCTTGCAGATAAAATGTTACTTCCGCATTCCTCACATTTTGGCCCGTTGGCGGTATCTGTTGTAGGTATTACTTTTCTAATTCGTAAACCGTCGTATATATCGCCGAACGCTTTTACTTTGTCAATACCTATAACAACCGCTTTACCTATAAGCTTTTCTGTGTCCTTTGTCTTGTAAAGCTTGCATAAGGTCTTTTTGTTGGTAACGTTTAAAATCATCGGTTTAAAGTCCTTGCTTGTCCAATGGCAGACGGTGCAGTTCTCACTTTTGCCATTTGTAACAACTTCCTCGTCCCTGATCTGCGCTATTGTCAAAGTAACTTCCCGTCTTGAAAGTTCTTCCAAGTCCCAACTTCCCATGTAATTCGGGTTTTTTCCCATTTTCATAATATCAGCCATTTTTTATCCTTCCTTTCATTTATGTACCTATTTTTTTTAATATTGATTTGTTAATGTGAAGTATGTAACAAATACGCCCGCAATTAAGCAAATGTATGTCGGTATCATACTTGCACTGTCTAACCATAGAGCAGACATAAAAAACACAATAACCGCTAATGTCTTAATAAACTTTTTCATTTTTATTCCTTTCTGTTCAGTTCTCTTACTTTCAAGAGCATCAACAAAAACCGCTTCATATTTTCCCGTGTCAAACAATTCAATACATTTGGCCATTGCTTTTTTCTTTTCTCTTTTGCCTGACCCAAAACGATATGACTTTCCAGCATTTCCGTTGCTTCCGTTTAAATAAGCTGTTACTATATAACCAATTTTCATTGCCATTTATCCTTCCATGTAGTATCTTCAACGTTGCAATCTTCCTTGTACCATTTAAGAATTGTTTTATAATGGCTTTTTACGTCTGCATCATTGTTCATAATAAATTGTTCAAGTCTTGCGCAGTATTCGTTAAACATTTCAAGCCCCATCAATTCTAAAAGATGCCCCGTTTGATTTTCAGAGAAAAAAAGAATTTTATTAAAAGGTTTTAATTTATCGTCGTCGCTGATGCAGTTGCCGTCAGTTGCTTCAGCAACTGCTTCTACTTCTTTATCTGTTCTTTTCTTTTCTTCTTCTTTTTCTATTCTGTCGGCGTTACGTAACGTTACAGTAACGTTACCGTTTTTTTGTGGTTCGCCTAAAGCCTTTTGCTTTTGCTTTTCTCTGAATTTTGCTACTCGTTTTCGCGTTTTCTCTTTTGTTATTTCGAACTTGTCAAGACTTTGATGCTTGTCCCAATTGGAAATCATAATCGTATTGTTAACAATTTCAATCATTCCGAATTTTTCAAAGGTATCAAGCGCAAGCCTTACCGTGTTGATTGGTCGCCTGAATATGGTTGCAAGCATTTCATCGGTATAGGGTATCTTGTCATTTAACATAAACAAGCCGCCGTTGTTTTGCTTGCCCGCCAAACAAAGCATTTTAAACCATGTAACAATAATTGCGTCCCGTTCGGGTAGATTGTCTATAAGTAAAATTTTTTCATCGTCAAACACATCTGTAACAATCTTGATCCATTTTACGTCTGCCACGTTTCACACTTCCTTTGCTTTTAGTAAACAAGCCGCCGCATCGTGAATTATTTTCATTCGCCTTGCTCGTTCTTCTTCCGTAAGGTCAGGTATGTAAACTCTTGTAATGCCGTTGCTATATACAAAAGTTCTTACTTCCTTGTAAGTGTCCTGAGTTTTCACATAAACCCCTCTTTTCCGTTTCCTTTCTTTAATTTATGCCCCCGGTGTTTGTCCTGTGCTGATTATTCAAAAATACAGTTAAACTGTACTTTTGGGGTAAAAAAATTTAATATGGTATTTTTACGTTGTCAAGTGGTATGCCGTACGCCTTTTCAAGTAAAGGTAACTTACGAAGACTTGGACACGTTTCCCCTTTTTCCCAACTTATAATTGTTCCTTCTGAAACTTTGCACGCACGCGCAAGCTTTTTTTGTGTCAATCCGGCATTTATACGCGCCGCCGCCATTGATATTTTTATACTCATTGTTTCACCTCTTAATGAATTATTAATAAATGCGCATTCAAAGTACAGTTAAACTGTACTACAATTAATATTATAGCAGAATAATTTTATTTGTCAATAGTTAAACTGTACTTTTTTAATTTTTTTCTTGACTTTTTTGCAGTTTATCTGTATTATATAAAAAAGGAGGTGCAAAGATGAAAGATATAGGCAACAAAACCGTACTGTCAAAAAATTTAAGATATTATATGAAGGAAAAGGGCATAAATGCCAAAGAGTTGAGTAAGGTTTTAAAAGTGCCTTATACAACGGTGCTGTCTTGGACAAAAGGGGAATATTACCCACGAATTGACAAAATAGAAATGATGTCAGATTATTTCGGTATACTAAAAAGTGATCTGATAGAGGACAAGCAAAAACAGCCCACGCAAGGCGAACTGTCATTGAAGAAGCGGGAATTTATTAAGCGGGTTTCGGAGATGTCAGATGAGCAGCTTGACAGACTTGAACAAATTCTTGCTCTTGTAGAGACCAAAGGTCAATAAGTTCTTCAAACTGTTCAGCGGTTAAAGCTTCAATGCGTTCAATAAGTTCTTGCTGTTTGTTCATACTTTCACAATCCTTTCATTAGGAACATACGTTCCATTGTTATGACAATTATAATGAAAAAGAATTGTCTGAACAATGGTAATTGGTGGAATTTTATGACCATATTTTACGCTTTTTAAAAATGAAAAACAATGCACAAATTTGATAATTGCCATATCAAATTTGAAAGCGAAAATATCAAATTTAATATAAGGAGATTAAAAATGGAAATTGTACTTGACAAAGCAAGGGAATATATCCTTGCACTTAAAGAAGCGGGCAGCTTCACTTTTGAAGATATTGCAAACGTTAGCGGCATACCGCTGCCAACAATAAGAAATATTTGTTCAGGCAAAACACCTGATGCACGTTTTGGAACTGTTGCAAAAATCGTCATATCATTAGGCGGCGACCTTAACGAGCTTATAGGCTACGAAAAGAAAAAAGAAATTGAAGTCAACAGCACCGTATCATTAAAAGAAACATACGAAATGAGAATTGCAGATATAACAACATCTTTTGAAGCACGCATTGAAGATATTAAGGCACTTTGCGACGCAAGAATTGCCGATATAATGAAATGTTGCGAAACAAGAATTGCAGATATGAAAGAAATGTACAAAGCGTTAAATAATAAATAAATGAGGTGATTTATACGAGCGGATTTTTTAAAAGAGCTTTACGACAAGCAATATTTAAAAGCATTGTTTCTAAAAAACAAAAAAACGCACAGAAAAAAGAAACACTTGCAGAACGTGAAACAAGGGAAAAACAAAAATTAGCTGACGGAATAAGAACACAAGCAAAAGAACAAGCTCAACAGCGATTAAAAATTGTTAAAGACTGTGTTGAAATACTTAATACAACTGTTAAACCTGATGTATTTTTTAACCGATACAATTTAATGATTGAGCATTTAGATGCTCTTGTGGGGTTAGAAAGTACAGGAATTTTTGCAAATTCCCCTGAGTTACCAAGTGAAGCGTTTTTGCGTGTTGAGAAACAATTTGACGATGCAACAAACGCATTTTTAGACCGTTCTTTTGAAGCGGCAAAAGTTCACGCCGAAACTCTTAAAACAGACAACGGAAAAAAGAACGCTATTAAGCGGTATTTTGATAATATGGAAAAGTACATTATTTATATGAATGCCGGAAGTTTGGAACACTTTGACAAAATGAAAGAAACAAACATTACTTAAAGGGGCTTTTTATAATGACCGAAACACACAAAGGCTTAACGCCTGAAGAAATACTTGTATATTTAAGAAAATCACGCGCAGACGATGCTTTATTGACAGTTGAAGAAGTTCTTGCAAAGCACGAAACAATTTTAGATGATTGGTCTGAAAAAAATCTTGGTGGCAAAGTTCCTGAAGAAAATAAATTCCGTGAAGTTGTATCAGGTGAAACAATAGAAGATCGCCCGGAAATAAACAAAGTATTAAAACAAATGGAATCACCGCGCACAAAAGCAATACTTGTTGTTGAAGTACAAAGGCTTTCCCGTGGTGATTTAGAAGACGCCGGGCGACTTATAAAGTTATTAAGGTATACAAACACCCTTGTAATAACACCGCAAAAAACTTACGACTTGCGCGATGATTATGACCGCGACTTTTTTGAACGCGAATTAAAGCGCGGAAATGAATTTTTAGAGTATCAAAAAAAGATTATGAACAGAGGGCGTTTGTTGTCAGTTCAGCAAGGTAATTATTTAGGTTCTGTTGCACCTTATGGTTATGAACGTACAACCGTAACAGACGGAAAAAGAAAATGCCCTACACTCAAAATTAAAGAAGATGAAGCAAATGTTGTCAGAATGATATTTAATATGTATGTAAACGAAAATAAAGGTTATACAAGTATAGCAAACCGCCTTGACGAATTAGGAATAAAACCTCCAAAAGGTAAATCCTGGTCGCCCAATGCTTTAAAAGATTTGCTTGTAAATATTCATTACATCGGAAAAGTAAAATGGAATTGGCGAAAAGTAGTTACAATTGTTGAAGAAGGCGACATTTTAAAAACCCGCCCAAGATCATGCATTGACGAATATTTAGTATATGACGGTAAGCACCCGGCAATTATTGAAGAAGATGTTTTTAATGCTGCCGTTGCAAGACTTGGACAAAACCCAAAGAACCCGGCAACAAAAAAATTGTCAAACCCTTTTGCCGGTCTGCTTTTCTGCACTTGTGGTAAATCAATAATATTAAGAACATACAAAAATAAAGGGATAGAAAAAGCCGCACCGCGTCTGCTCTGCCCTAATCAGACAAAGTGCGATAATGGTTCTTGCTTGTTTTCTGAAATGGTAGAACGCGTTAAAAAGGCGCTTAAAGAATGTATTGCAGATTTTGAAGTCAGAATAAACAGCGATAATAAAGACGCCCAAAAGCTCCACGCAAATTTAATTAAAAACCTTGAAAAGAAACTTGAAGAATTAGACAAAAAAGAGTTGAGCTTGTGGGATAAGTACACAGAAGAAAAAATGCCAAAAGCCATTTTTGACAAACTTAATGCGCAACTTTTGACCGAAAAAGACGAAATAAACAACGCACTTTGTAAAGCTCAAAAGTCTGTGCCCGATCCGATAGACTATGAAGAACGGCTGCAACGTTTTAAAGATGCCCTTGAAGCGCTCCAGGACAAAACAAAACCGGCAGACGAAAAGAACAAACTTTTAAAAGCGTGCATTGAGCGCATAGAGTATAGCAAAAAAAGACCTGAACGAATCAAAGGAAGCACAAACAAAGTACAAGGCACAAACCTAAGTC
>JAZQVQ010000148.1:0-3317 GCA_045631825.1 Eubacteriales bacterium
AACTGCTGAAGAAAGTACAAGAGCAAGAGAATAAACAACGCTATATAAAAGAGCTAATAAAAAGAGATATATTGGGCGAAATCCCTGTAGACTATGTTCAACAAGTTTACGAAGAACGAATGAAAGCATTGGAACAAGTGAATTATTTGCAAGGTAAACATAACAAAAAAGACCTCAAATAGAGGTCTTTTCTTTTACTCATACCAAGCTTCATAAAACTTTTTACGATAACGATATAAACTCATTTCACTTATGTGGTATTCGATTGATAGACTACGAATACTTTTAGAACTATTTGTAACAACAGCAAACAAAACATCTGCGTGTTGCTTGCCCACCTCATTGCAAAGATTTATAATTTTATTCTGCACATCTTCAGGCATATCCTTATAGTTTACACAAGTAAAATAAATAAGTCCTTGCTTGTTATATGGTAACTTTATACCTCGTCTTTTCTTAAACATCGGCATCGCTCCTTTCAAAATATATTTCTTTTATCGTCTTACCATCTGCTTTCGGCACATAATCCATAAAATCAGGTGTACTTCTGTATATGAATCTATTGTTGCACCATCTCTGTAAATACCTTGTTAATTTTGGTGCAGTTTTCTTTCGGTAAATCCTTATGTCAGGTGATAATCCTAAATCTCTGACCACATTCACTCTGTAGTAATCTTGCTCAAATGTAGTGTCAAAGTTGGTCAAGATATACACTATAGCATTTCTTTCGTTTGGCTTTACAATATCCACAAAAGTTTTTAAGCCTTTTACGATTTGCTTTTCATTTTTCATAAAGTCAAACGCAAAATGATATGTTTTCGTTTTAATCTTCTTTAACATTTCGGCGATTTCAGGTGTGACAAATCGGGCATCAAGTCCTTGCGTAAAATCAACCTTTGCTTTACTGTCAATTAACTGTTGCAATAATTGTTTTCTATCCCTGCAAGCGAGTATATTCGGGTCAAGCAAAACAATTTCCTTTTGTCCGTTCCACCATTCCGACAAATCAGCAACTTTTACGGAGCATCTACCCTCTTTTTTGCTTACGATACAATACCCGCAATTGTTACAACACCCTCTTGTTAGAAACCCATACGCCTTGTTTCTTGTTAATTCAGGATATAAAGAATAATCGGGGTATATGTGTTCAATTTCACTCTGTAACGGCTTGTCTTTGTCTTTGTAATACACTTCTTTGTTATTTTCAATTTCAATAGCAAAGCCTGTGCCACCATATATAATCTTGTCTGCATTAATACAAGTCATATCCATCAGCGAATACTCATCACCAAATACTTTAGAAACATATACAATATCATAATGTAGAAAGAAATTTATAAATTCTACATCATCGCCTTGTGCCTTGTGCCAAGCGGAAATCTTCATTAGAGCAAGATTAGGAAAGTTATGGCTGTCGACATCATATAATCCTATTTTTATATCGCTTCCTCCTTCTTCATCATCTCAAGCAGAAAGGCAACATTACAAGCTATATGGCTCAAATGCAACAGACCACTTTCTTTATCCCTTGCATTTATATCATTCCATATCGCCATAGTATGCCTTAATAATGCTTGGTGGTATCTTTCCATCTCAACATTTTTCCAGTTGTCAGGGTCTTTATATTTCTTTACACCAAATGCACGAACCTTTTCAATCTCGTATATTATTTCTTTAGGCACAAGTGATAATGTCGGCTTACCTGCATCAGCTTTGGCAGGTTGTTCCATTGGGTAAATTCTTTTTATATCTTCCATTGAAACATTCACTCCTTTAAAGCACATCTTGAGTTGTCAATTCTTCCGCCATACTACTGTTGATTATAACCATTTCCGCAAATTCCTCGATTACCTCATCAAAAAGAACATCACGAAAATCCTGAGTCAGCATCTCTTTTGGATATTTACTACACTTGATGTAAAACATCGTTGCTATTTCTTTTATAACTTCGTATCCCATTTTTATCCCTCACTCTTATAGTCCTAATAATTCTTTCATATCGGTATAACTTTCCCTGACCGCTTTATGCCGTCTATTTTGCCCCACAACCTCTATTGGAAAGCACCTCTCGATAATTCGGTCATATATTCTTCCATTTTCGATGTCGGAGGGATTTTTAATCTTATCTATGGATAGGTTGGTGGTAATTATCATCGGCAGACCTGCTCTGTATCTGCTATCAATGATATTGTATACTTGCTCTTTGGCAAATTCGGTAGACCTTTCTATCCCTAAATCGTCTATCACTAACAATGCAAATTTGTTTAAACTATCGATGTATTCTTGCTTTTCAAAAGTGCTTTGTAGTGTATTTAATATTCTTGAAAAGTTTGTTACCAAGACGGAATATCCTTTGTCAATAAGAGCATTGGCAACCTCACAAGCTGCATAAGTCTTTCCCCTGCCCACACTACCATACAACAAAAGACCTTTGCCTTGCTTATGTAGTTCTGGAAAGTTTTCTACATATCGTTTCATAGCTTTGGTGATCTGCTCGTTTTCCATATCATCATTGGCGAAAGTCCATTGCATCATCTCTGCATCAGGAAAGCCTGTCCGTCTTAAATCTTGTACTCTATTGTCAAACTCTGTTTGTTTTTTCGCTTTTTCTTCTTCATCTCTCTTTTCGGTTCCGCACTTACATAGCATATAAGGTTTCCATACTTTACCCAAAGCACTAAATTCCTTTTGTTTGGGAGTATTACATTTACCACAGTACAAAAGACCATTTTCTCCTATGTAATCGCCATCTTCCATTGGTATTGCTTCTTCGCTCATTTTGACCAAGTTATTTACTGCTTGTTCTATACTCATTGTCACACCTCACTTAAAATAAATCGTCTAAACTATCCTCATTTGGGGTAAAGCACCAACCATTATTTTTATTGTTGGTCATCGTTTCCTTGTCTTTTTTTGCCCAATTCCTGATTGTAGCCAAGTGATTCTTGTATGATTTGCCCGTACTTGCAATGTAGCCACTCAATCTTTCGATACGCTCAAGATAATCAGTAGGAAATTCAGCTTTTAATTTTTCCATATCTTCATCAGATAAAAGAACATTTTTATATTCTCCGTATTTATGGCGAACGGGTTTATCTTTATTCTTTTTATTTATATCTTTATCTAATTCTTTCTCTAACTCTATCTCTATCTCTGTGTTACATTTTGTTTCATCGGTGTTACATTGTAACATTTTTTGTTTTGCACGATGTTTTCTGACTCGGTTCGCACTTGCCGTTTCGCTACCTATAAGCCTTTGCACCTCACTCATATATATAGTGCTATCGTCAAACATTTCAATCATATTCAATTCAAGA
>JAZQVQ010000149.1:0-7979 GCA_045631825.1 Eubacteriales bacterium
TGAGCGTGCTTTTCAAGACGTGCAACCTCGCTGCGTCTTTCCTTGAGCTCATTTTCCATTTCGTTTTTACGCTTTAAAATTTCTTCTTTTGCTTCGAGCAGGGCTTCCTTTTTCTTTGATTCGGCATTTTTCTGTGCCTCATCAAGAATACGTTTAGCCTCGTCTTCGGCTGATTTTATTTTGGATTCTGCTATGGACTTTCTTAAGAAAAAACCTATACCTGCACCGACAACAACTGCAATGCCTATAATTAATACAACAATTGCGGGATTATCAAACATAAAAGCACCTCCTTCGTCGTACAAAAAATAACAAAACAGGTGCTTACAATATAAAACACAAATATTCGTCCCCTCTTTTATGAAAAAGGACTAAAATTATTATAAATTATTATAAAAAGTACAAAAAATTTGCACTGATTTAACAGTATATAACCATTACATCAAATAATATAAACAAATAACTAATATGTTTCACACTGCAAAGCACTCAATAATATTATTATAATTATGTTATCTTGTAACCCTACAACGAATATATTATACAATAAATCAGTTAAATTGTCAATACTACAAACGCAATTTTAGCTTATACCACAAAAATATTGTTATTCCAAGATATACACCACTACGTTTCTGCGTCCAAACTGTATACATTCATCATATGACATATAGGCAAGGTCTACTATATTTCCCTTTATCGCCCCACCCGTATCCTCTGCGACTCCAAGTCCATATTCAATGGAACCTGTTATAAACATTTTTGTATGCAAGGGGATAACCTTCGGGTCTACCGCAACAATTCCCTTTCTCAGACGCTCGCCTGTTGCGGTTGTCATTGTCGTAAGTCCCGGCACATAAGTATAAGCCGTCGCTTCCATAGGCATATAATACGAATAGTTATACTGCGTTCCGTCAGAGGCAGTTACAACTCCGCCGACACCGACATCGACAATCTCATCTTTAGGCATCGAAATCACATCTTCATACAAAAGTGCCATATCAACTTTTTGTCCGTTTACGTATTTTACTATATAGCTTCTCTCAACAACGCCATTCTCCCCCGGACTTGATACACGTTTTGTCCCCTTTGGTATGGTCTTGATCTCGTTTTCGACAACAGCAAACTTTGTTGTCTCGGTTTTTGTTTCGTATACATACTCAAGTTTACCGATATTGATCACAGCATTATTGTAAAGCTTTTCATCAAGCGGAAAGCTTATAAAATCACTTTCATCAAGCTCTATGCCCTCATACTTTAAAAATTCCGAACATTCTACGGGAAAAAACTTATGTTTATTTACCTCTCCGTCCTCGACAACGGTAAATTCAACCGGACCTGTATACTGTGCAGACTGTTCTACGGTTTGTGTAAACGAGGGTATTTCAGATAAAACCTCACCCGAATTTTCTACATTTTCATCAGTATCAGCAAGAGCACTTACACAGAGAATTGTAAGCACAGACAAAGCAATTATAAATGTCGCAAACGACAGCAATTTTAATTGTTTAGTTTTAAGTTTGTTAACAATCACAGTCGTTCTCCTTTCAATTTTCAGGCAAATATTGACCTTCAACATTTATCCATAGTTTCGTATACTAACACAATTATTCAGTTTTGTCAAGTTTTTTGCATTTTTTCTTTTATATTACACATTTTATTCCATTTTTTATAAAAATATGCAAAATTTTTCCTTTTATCAAATCCTTTACTTTTTGTTGATTTTATTTATTTATTTTTATTTGAATTAACAATATATTCATATTCGTATAAAACGTAAAAACAAGGGGGTAAATACAAAAAACCTCCTACAGAAGTTATCAAATCTTCCACAGGAGGTTTAAAATATTTAACTCTAAATAACTTTACGTTCTTTCTTATCTATACGAATCCTTATATATAGCATAAACATCATCATCTGTGAGAAGCTTAGGATCTGCACTAAAGTCTCCGCCAAGAACTTTTCTGCTGTATTCGGTGAACTTTGTAAAGTCTTCTTCCTTGATGCCATAATCGCTCATCTTGAGGTTATCTACGTTACAATCCTTAAGCAATTTGTCAAGTGCAACAACAAAGTCTTCAGCCTTAGATGCATTTTCAACACCCATCGCCTTTGCCATTTCTATCATTTCTTTATCACAAACGTGTGCTTTTGCAAAGAAATCATAGTATGCGTGACTGAGCATAATCAGACCTGCTCCATGAGGAAGCTCGGGATAAAATCCGCTCATAGCGTGTTCCATACTATGCTTTGAAATACAAATCATATGGTATCCTGCAAGGGTATTACCAAGTGCAACATGTTCTCTTGCTTCTCTGTCGTTTCCGTTTGCAACTGCTATTGGGAGATATTTTGCAAGATGCTTTATTGCTTCAATCGCAAACATTTTGCCAACATAATGGTTCTTTACATTAAGATAGCTTTCTGCAGCATGGAAGAACGCATCCATTCCCTGATATGCTGTGTAAGTAGCAGGTACGCTCATCATAAGATCAGGGTCTACAACTGCGATAACAGGGTAAGTATCGTCGTAACCAAAACCGGACTTTTCCGATGTTTTTTCCTTTGTGATAACTGCCCACGGGTCAACCTCTGTTCCGGTTCCCGCTGTTGTAGTGATAGCCACAATGGGAAGCGGCTTTGCAACAGGAGCTTTTTTTCCGCCTGTCATACTAAATGAATAATCCCAGAAATCTCCAGGATTTGTTGCTGAAAATGCAATGGCTTTAGATGCATCTATAACAGATCCACCGCCAAGTCCGATTACGAAATCACATCCGTTATTTTTTGCAGCCTCTGCACCTTCCATTACATTATTGAGTGTAGGATTGGGCTGTATCTTATCAAAAAATGCATATGTTACACCTGACTTGTCAAGTTCGTTTGTCAATTTGTCAAGATATCCATGCTTTTTCACGGAATTTCCTCTTGAAATTACAATTAACGCTTTCTTTCCGGGTAACTGTTCTTCATGCAACTTGCCGAGCTGTCCAAAACCAAACATAAGCTTAGTCTTTACTACATAACTAAACTGATCCATTTTTACTCCTCCTAAAGAAAACTGTTTTAAATTTTTACCACAAAGGTTTTCGCACTAAATGAACTAAAAATAAAAAACACAACCCTAAGGCTATGTTTTCTGGTGACCCGTACGGGAATCGAACCCATGTTTTCGCCGTGAGAGGGCGATGTCTTAGCCGCTTGACCAACGGGCCATCTTAATTCTTTGTAATTATATCATAACACTATTCTTTTGTCAACACATTTTATGGATTTTTTCATTTTGATTTATTGAATTATTTTTCTGCAGTTGTCAAAAATACTATTGGTGATAAAATGGTTTCAAACTCAAGAAAACACATAGCAAGTATAAGGGTATATGCAAAGCAGATATTCTTTATCTGGGTACTGCTTTTAGTTTTTTCATTTACAAGTTCTAAAGCAAATTCGTTTTTGCAAAACAGCGTATGTATTATGTGTCTTATGAGTTTTGCTTTTGCTTTAAAACAAAATTTTAGCAGTTTCAAAGATTTTTATACTTATATCTTACTTTACTCATTTATTCTCGGTGTTGTATTTTTGCTACTCAATTCAATAGTTTTTCTTTCTATTTACAAAATGTACGATATAAAAATATTATATTCGTTTTTTAAAGGCATTTTTCTATCCTCTTGTTGCGGTATTCTTATTTACAGGCTACCGGAAAAGCACAAAGCCAACGCACTTTGTTATATCATAATTTTTGTCACTTTATGTTGTTATAATTTGTAAATTAAATTAAAATATGATGCATTTTTGATTGACTTAAATATTTTAAAATGCTAATATTATTATATCTTATTTTTAGTGGTAACAAGTGGGGTGTTTTTATGAAGCTTACATATTACGGAACGTCGGCAGCTGAGGGGGTCCCCGCTTTATTCTGCGATTGTGACGTATGCAGGTATTCACGAAAAGCCGGACAGAAGAACATCCGCACACGCTCTCAGACTCTTATCGGCGACGAATTGCTTATAGACTTTCCTCCCGACACATTACAGCATACACTTTATCAAGGGTTACCTCTTGACAAAATACACAATCTCATAATCACGCACAAGCATCCCGACCATCTTTATCTCGAAGACATCTCTATGAGAGCAAAAGGCTATGCTTATCCTGACGACATTCCCCCTTTGAACATTTACGGCTCTATGCCTTCCATTGATGCTGTTTGTTCATATTTACTAAGGAAGGATTTACTGAAATCGGGACGCTGGAATCTTTATGAAACCGAGCCGTTTATATCAAGACAAATCGGGTCTTTTAATGTAATCCCCTACAAAGCAAATCACGATTTTTCCACAAAGCCTTACATATACGACATCTCAGACGGTCAAAAGAGAATGTTATACGCAAGTGATACAGGCATCTTTTTGGCTGAAACCTGGGAATTTTTAGAAAAACACAATCCGTATTTCAATCTTATTTCGCTTGAATGTACTTTGGGTATTTCGCAAAACAAGCGTTCATACCATATGAATCTTGATGACTGTGTGTTTGTTACCAATCGTCTGAAGGAGCTTGGCTGTGCAGACCAAAACACAATACTTGTTCTGCAACATTTTTCGCACAACTGTGCTGCTTCTTATGACAAGCTTGTTCCTATAGCACAAAAGCTTGGGTTTATAGTTGCATACGATTCTTTGACAATCGAATTTTAAAAAGAGGCAATCTCCATTTGATTTTTGTATCAAATGGAGATTTTTTTACAAGTCTTTATATCTTTTGCGAAAAATCCTTCATAGCCTTAGATATCTTTATGTTCTGGGGGCACACTTTCTCGCAGCCGCCGCAGGAAATACATTTATTCGGTCTTTTATTTTTATCAAGTCCTGACACTTCTTTTTGTACAAACGTATTATCGTGCGAGGTAACAAGCTCATTATAAAGCGACAGAATATGCGGTATATCAAGTCCATTCGGGCAATAATGAGTACAATAACGGCAAGCCGTACAGGGCAGCACCTTTTCGTTTACCATCGAATCGCCCATATTATTTAGCATTTTAAATTCGTCATTACTTAGTGGTTTATATTCGCTGAAGGTTTTTATATTTTGCTCTAACTGTTCCATATTTGACATTCCGGAAAGTACCATTTTAACACCCGGAATTGTCTGCAGATATCTGAATCCCCATCCCACAACGGATTCATCAGGTCTCAGCTTCTTAAGCATTTCTTTATTTTTCTCAGGAATATTTGCAAGTTTTCCCCCTCTTATCGGTTCCATTACCCATACGGGAAGTCCTATTGAATTACAGTATTCGACCTTTGCCTTTGCATCCTGAAAGTGATAGTCAATATAGTTAAGCTGTATCTGGCAAAATTCCATATGCTCACCAAATACCGACAGAAACTTTTTCATCACATTCATATCGCCGTGGATTGAAAAACCCAAGTGCTTTATTCTTCCCTCTTTCTTTTGCTCCAAAAGATAAGTCAGAAGTTTCTTACCTCCGTCAATATACAAATCCACGTTTTCTTCACAGACATTATGGATTAAATAAAAATCAAAATAATCCGTCTTACATTTTTCAAGCTGTTCTTCAAATATTTCCTTTGGCTTACTGATATTTTTTGAATCGTACCCTGGAAATTTTGTTGCAAGATTAAAGCTTTCTCTATCATAATCCGACAGAATCTTACCTACCATTGTTTCGGAACTTCCGCCATGGTACATATATGCCGTATCAAAATAGTTTATACCATTTTTCAGTGCATAATCAAACATTTGCCTTGATGCGTTCTCGTCTATCTGCGAGTCTTTTCCTGCAAGTGTGGGCAGACGCATAGCACCCAAACCAAGTGCAGACAGCTTTACTCCCTTAAAATCATTATATAACATTTACATACCTCTCAACGCTCATAATCTTGTTAAATTGATATTGCTGTATTCAAAGCAATTTCCATCATTTGTGTAAAAGAATTCTGTCTTTCATCAGCACTAAGTGCCTCTCCAGTCACAAGGCTATCCGAAATTGTACATATTGTAAGAGCCTTTTTTCTTGCTCTTGCAGCAGTCATATACAATGCTGCTGTTTCCATTTCAACTGCAAGAACATTCATTTTCTGCCATGCCTTATTAGATTCCGTGTCCTCTTTATAAAATACATCTGACGTGAGAACATTTCCTATATGGCTATTTACTCCCATTTCTTTTGCAATATCATACGCTTTACTGAGAAGAGTATAATCACACACAGGTGCAAAATATCCGGGTAAATTATACTGATTTGAAAAGTTTGAGTCTGTACAAGCACCGAGTGCGAAAATAACGTCCCTTACTCTTACATTTTCCTGCATAGCCCCTGCCGAGCCTATTCTTATAATATTTTCAACACCAAAAAAGTTAAAAAGCTCGTGACTGTATATGCCCATAGACGGAACTCCCATTCCGCTTGCCATAACCGAAACTCTTTCTTCTTTATAATATCCAGTGTACCCCTTTACGCCCCTGACGTCATTTACAAGCTTTGCTTTTTCAAGATAGGTGTTTGCAATAAACTCTGCTCTTTTTGGGTCCCCCGGCATTAATACGGTTTTTGCAAAATCTTCAGGCTTTGCGTTTATGTGCGGTGTCGGATACATTTTTTTATTCATGACAAAACCTCGCAATTCTTACTATATTTGCATTTATATAACAAGTATAACCTATAACACAAAAAAATTCAATACCCTAAGCACTAATTACTGTTTTTAACAAATCTCACACCACATTTTATATACAAAAAATTATTTAGATTTTTTTCTAAATAGCTCTTGACAGAGGTGTTTGCGTATGATACAATCTATTTAGAAATATTTCTAACTACTTTAGCAAAGGAGTGTGATGCCTGTGGGAATGAACGAGACATTAAAAGCAATCTCCGACAGCGTCAGGCGGGACATATTACAAATGTTAAAAAGCGGAAGAAAGTCCGCAGGAGAAATTGCAGAGCAATTTAATCTGACAGGTGCAACAGTGTCATATCATCTGTCAAAGCTGAAAAACGCAGATCTTATCACAGAACAAAAATACAAAAACTACATTTATTACGAACTCAACACTTCCGTGTTTGAGGAAGTATTAACATGGATTTACGCTCTGGGAGGAAATAAACAATGAAACATATAAAATGGAAAAGTCTCATTATAACGTGTCTCGTGTGTCTTACCCCTATTTTTTTAGGAATTGTTTTATGGGACAAATTACCTGACACCATGGCGATTCACTTCAACATCAACAACGAACCTGACAATTTTGCATCAAAAGATTTTGTAGTGTTCGGACTTCCGATTTTGATGGTATTTCTTCAAACATTCTGTTGTTGTGTAAATGACATCAACAGTCACAAGCACGGCGAACGCAAGAAATTTGAAATGGCAACAAAGTGGATTATTCCCGTTATGACTATTATTCTGCAGGTAGTAACTCTGGGTTACGGACTTGGCTGGGATATAGACATACGAAAAACCGTAGCGTTGATTGTAGGTATTATGTTTCTTATAATCGGCAACTATCTGCCAAAGTTTGACTATATAAAAAATTACAACATCGAGACCGAAACAGCAAAAAAGATAAACAGATTTATAGGCTTTGAAGCTGTCATTATGGGACTTTTAATGCTTTTAACAATCTTTTTACCACCAATTACTTCAATTATCTGGTTGTTTTTACTGATACCTTACACTATTATAAGTATCATTTACGGCATCAAAACAGGACACAAAAATTAACACGTATATTAACAGAGCTTTGAACTTGCCGTTCAAAGCTCCTTTTATTCCGTCTTGCGACGCAATAAATCTGCTTTACAGATGAAATGAGTTGATAAAAAACTGGTCTTAAGCAATGAGAACACCACTTCAACTTCGTCGGTCACCTTTTTACTTCACCTAGCTTCTTTTTTCTCTACCAAAATACAACTCTTTTTCATTATAATAAATTTCTTGTGAGA
>JAZQVQ010000150.1:0-6222 GCA_045631825.1 Eubacteriales bacterium
CAAAAGCACCCGGCACAGTCAAAATTTCTTCAGGGACTACCACTTGTGGACCTGCTTGACCTGCGATTGCTGCTGTAGTTGCCAAAGCCGTACCACCAGCAATAGAGCGAGGGTCTGTCCATTGCTTAACCTGTTGCCCAAGTAGTTCCATCGCTCCGGACACGGCTTTTTCAAGCCACGAATCAGGGACAAAAGAATAGTCCTCGCTCTTTAATTTTTCTTCGTAGTACGCCTTGTTATTTTTTTGTCCGGTCATAGCTTTGTAACTTTCCTGACCGTACAAACTCTGCACATAACCACGCTTTATACTGTTAATTGTTACATCCCAAAGGTTTGCACTTCTACCCTCCGAAACTTCTTTTTTTGTTTCGGGTTCGGTTTTGGGTTGCAATGATGATATATACTTTTTGTATGTTTCTAAAGACTTCTTTTCTTCATCATTTTTAGGGGTATAGCTATCGAGAGTATTGCCCTCGATAACCTTTTTTGCACCATAACTTATATTGCCAATCGTCTTATTGTCACTTAGTTTAACTTCAAACTCTTGGTCACGCAAACTTTTTACATTAAAACCGCTTTGTTTGGTAGTAGTGTTATCTGTTTTACCTGCGTTGCCGCCATATAAACTTTTTACATTAAAGCCCATATTGTTTTTCACTCCTATTCTGAGGATTTCATTCCTTTGCCTTTGTTAAACCAAGTACGGTTTTTGTATTTGTCCACCCACGAACTGTCTAATCCTAAAGCGTCGCAAATTGCCCTTGCTTCTTCAACGTCAATATCATAGGTTGTACTGTTAGAGTTAAGAACGTCTGTGCCGACAATAAGTTTTTCAAGTACTTCTTCGTTGATTTCCCAACCGTTATCAAAATATGGTTTAAGTTTTTCATCAAGAAACTTTGAGACGTTTTTATCTGAGAAATATTCTTTGAATGTTTCCCACTCATCATCTCCACCAACAAACAAATCATTCTCGTCTTGTACTGTAACATTGCCGTTTTTATCTACTTTGACATTCCCATATTTTGAAGTTTCCTCTATGATTTCCTTTTGTCCCTGTGTCTGTGCGTTTATTTGGTCAATAGCATTTTGATTATTTGAAGAATTAATGTTTTCTTCGGATTTAAGCGTTTCACGAGCAAGTGCGTCTTGTTTATCAAACTGTCTGCCTGCTTCGGTCTGCTGCTGTCCCGGTACGGCATAATTACCATCGTCATACTGACCGTATAAGCCATAATTACCCATAATTTTGTAATATCGGGCAACGGCTGCGGCATTATATGCGTTGGTATTACCTGCCGCTTTTGCTTTCGCCATAACCTCTGAAAAGTCAACATTTTTATACTCGTCTTTGATTGTGCCATCATCGTTCATATAGGGGTTGCTCGATGCAATCCATTCATCAGGAGTATAGCCGGAAACAGATGCGATTTCAGATTTTCTTGCAACATCGTTATTTTTAGCAGTTTCTTCATTCTCAAACAATCTTTGACCTTCGTTAGACTGCAAAGTAATAGTATTCTGCATACCCTTATCTTGGTTCTGCTGATAAACGCCTAAACTTTCTAATATGCCTTTTACATTATTGATCTTATTGTTGTGTGCATCAAGGACCGCCATCTGTCCCTGATTAACAAGAGCAGACTGTTGTCTTAATGCATTTGCAGCAGCATAACTGTCAATGTTACCACCGTTTGAAGCACCGCCACTTGCTACGGCATTATTTCTACCCTGCAAGGCCGCAAGGTCATATTTGCCAAGTATCGCCTTTGCTTCATCAGTTTCAAATGGGTTAGAGTATGCTGTATCTTCAAGCTTATTATATTTGCCTGCCATTGTTTCTCTGTCGCTCGTTTGAGTACCCCATAACTGATTGATTTTATTTCTCGTTTCGTTATTGTTTGTGGTTATCAATTCATTATTGGTAAGGCTTGTACTGTCTGGAGCTGTAGGAGCATACTGTTCTAAAATCTTTCTTGCCGCAGTTGCATCAGCACCACTCGCACTAATTTGATTAGCGACATCGGAATATCCGTATGCTTCCAAGTTTTTTCTTGCTGCTGTAGCAATTTCATTTTGTCTTTTTCTTTCTTCGTCTGTTGTTGCTTTGTTCCAATTAACTTTTGCGTTATATACCTTTTGTATATCATCATAAGGATTGTATGTACTTGCCATTTTCATCTTCTCCTTTGGTTTTAAATTCTTTTTGCTTCAAGGAAGTCTTTTCTATAATCTACATTGGCTATAGAAACGCCCTTGCCGGGATTGGATTTTGTGTTTTTGCTACCACCTGAAGAATGTATCATCTGACCGTTGCCGATATAAATTCCTATGTGAGTAGCTTTGCCGTTATTACCGAAAAACACTAAATCTCCAGGTTGCATATTTGATTTACTTACTGTACTTCCATAGCTTCTGTAACCTTGTGCCGTTGTTCTTCCAACATCATATCCAGCATCTTTCAAGGCGTTATATACAAAACCACTACAGTCCATTCCGCCCTCGCCTGCACTCTCGCCACCCCAAACATAAGGCGTTCCGATATAGTTTTTAGCAGCGTTAACAATATTGCTATCCGAAGTTCCTACGCTCTGTTTAGGGTTAACAACTTGTTTTTGTGTTAAGGATTTTGGCGTTACAATATTACCCGACTGTTTTTGTGTTGATGTTTCCGTTACAGTAGGCGAAAGTCCTGTGGCTTGTGTTATATAATTTTTAGCCTTTTGGGAAATGTTTGGATTATCTAATATCTTTTGATAATTTAAAAGGGGATTAAAAAGTTGACCGTTCTTATCAAGAAATGGATTGAATGTGTCAGTATTTGTATTTTGGTTTGTGCCTAACACATTGCTTACCTTTTGATTTAAGGCGGCAGATTTTTGTTTTTCTGCCGCCTTTGTTTTGTCATCAGCGTGAAAAATATTGCCTATAATGTCTTTAAATTTTATGCTCAATTATATCACGCTCCTTTTTAATGAATTATTAAACCTAATAAACAACCAACACCACCACTACAAAGAGCCGTTAAAATAGTAGTTACAACGGTTTCGTATCTCTTGATTGGTTTTTTCTCAATTTCTTCAACTCGTCCGGTTACATCATTGACATCCAAACGCATAGCCTTTAACTCTGTGACTATTTGGTTTATTGATACAGCCATTTTGTTTACGCTTTCTATCAACTTTTCAAGATTGTCAATTCTGTGATGTGCCGATTTCATACTTGCTTCGCCTTTGGTTAAGCGTTCCCAAATCTCTTTAATTTCTTTTTCTGTAGTCTTATGTTCCTGTTGACTCATTTAGAAACGCCCCCCCTTAATCATACAAACCTGCACGGTCATTTATAACAAGTGTTCTTAAAAGATTGTCAGGTAAATTCAAGTCATTTTCGCCTGCACCTTTATACAAACCTTTGTCAATCAATTTTTGAGTTGTAGGTCTGCCCCAATCGGGAATTTCCTTAATATTATTATACACTTTTTCCGTTGATTTTTCAAGGTTTTCAACGGTTTTAGCAAGTGATTCTATTTGCTTTTTTAATTCTTCATATTGTGTCATAGTTAACTCCCCACTTTCTGTAATCAATTGTTTAAACTCTTTCCATTTCGCCCAGTTGTCGTTACGCATTGAAGCAGGGCAATTCTTTCTGCTCGCATCATAATGTCTTATAACACGCTCTGCAGGAATCTTTAACTCTTTCATCAGATACTTTGTCAGCTCAACAGCCTTTAAAAACGCCTTTTCGTAATCTCCGTCAGAATTTATGCAAATTTCAACACCGATTGCGTTATGGTTTGTGATGCCGTATTTACCTTTTCCGTCACCCACCTGCCAAGTGGCGTATTTTGTGTAGTCGTTGATTTGAAGAATCTTTTTATCATCGACAAAAAAATCTGCCGAAGAGTTTCTGTTACCGCCATTAAAATACTTGAAATGTGCATCTGCATTAGCGCCTTTCGATTTGTTTTGTGTATCGTGGATAACTATATATTTAATGGCGGATTGTCTGTTGTATATATTGTAGGCAATTTGCTTTTTAATAATGTCCATAATCACACCGCCTTACTTATTTGGTGTATCGTAAGTTAAAGCTTGCTCACTATCTCCAATTCCTTTTGTTGTCGGATCAATAAGTGCATTATAAACACTAACGATTACAAGTGACAAAACATAAGGGTTAGAAATAGCCTGTAAAAGCACATCGCCTAATTTCGCCCAAGTTGTCAAGTCTGTAGCCGTTAAACCTGAATACGCCAAAATAGGCGCTAATACAGATAATACAAGCTGAACATAAAACATAGGATTCTTAAATCTTACTTTCAAGTTAATTTTCATAATAAACACTCCTTTTTAATTGAGAGATATACCGACAAAATATTTACTTTAATTGGTATATCTCCCAAAATTATTATTTATCTACTGTTTCTAATTCTTCTGCCTCTGCATTTAACGCCTCTATAGCATCGTCAATCTCTTTAAGGTCTTCTTCTAACAAAACGCCTTTTTCAAGCCAATCTGCCGCGCTCAACACGACCCAGTATGTCGGTTTTCTGCCTACTGCGTCGAGTAATCCCTTTTTTAAAAATTCTCTTAAATTAAACATTAAACTGTACCTCCTAATGAAATAATTGTGTCTGTTAAGTTTTGTACTACCTTTTCCGTGTCTGCATAGTATTCCGTGTTAATAGTAATTTTCTGTTGAGACGATAATATAGACATATTGGGATATAAGGTATTTAGCTCTACTTTTCCGTCTGCTGTAGGTTTATATTGCTTAAAAGACATACCTTTTTCAAAAGCCCCAAGTTTATTACCTATAACAATCTGCGGGTATATAACCACGTTTGTAAGTGTTAGCTGCGGTTGTATGTTTATAAACAACACTCTTGTGTTGGAATCATAAGCCACATGGATTCTGCCATTATACCAATTTGAACAAGAAAAGCCGTTAGTATTCCAATATGTCATAGACGCGTTACATAAAACACCACCCCATAAATTAAGGTATATGTCTGCGGTACTTTTCCCATTTAACAATATACCGCCATCTTCCTGACCTACAGCAGTTATCCCATTTGCATTGTAATTCAATGTCTTATACGAGGAGAAAGGCACTAAATTTCTACTTCCTACAGTAATCGTAGTTTTTGAAAAGTCAGTTACTGTATCGCTTGTTAAAACGGCATTAATGGTTTTTTCGTTAGCGTTTATATCGTCTATATAAAGCTGGTTTCTTCCGCTTACACTCTTTTGATAACCAAAATCGGTTTTGCCTGCTTCATATACTTTTGGAACATTCTCTGCTGCGGTTGTTAGCTTTTCCGCTATACTCATACACTATCACCGCCAATATATGAATTTTGAATAGCAATGATATTGTCAAGGGCTGTTTCTGTGTCACCAATTTGAGCAGCTAAATCACTAAAAATGTTGTTTACATATTCTGCACTTGCCTTTGTTTCTATTTCCTCTCTTAAAGCAGTATTTGCCGCGTCAACATAAGCTTTAATAACTTTATTATGTACAGCGTTCTCAGAAGTGTCCGACATAGCATCGTCTTTAGCGAGTTTGTCATCAATCTCTTGTTTTGTATAAGTCTTTATCGGGGTTACTAACGGATTTCCAACAATCTTACCATTAAAGTTATTCATCTATTACCACCTCCGTTTTTGTTGCTTGCACAATATAATCCATTGTGGGTTTTTGTCCCATACAGCCAACAATAATAGTACCGTTTTCATTTTCTACCCAAAAGGAGATTTCTTTTTCTCGGAATATAGCCAATTGCTCTTTGCTTATCTGTAGGTCGATTTGGCTATATGGAGTGGTATCTTTGATTGATACAACCTGCGAATATTCGTCAACACCATCTGTAACCCAAGCGGAAGCTGGTAGATTGATTGTTACTTTCCTTGTTTGCCTTCTTTCAAGCTCGTTAATTCTATCGTGTAACTCGGCAAGATTTACCGTCACAAGTTCTTCTTCAGTTGCCGCATTATCATAATTGTTATTTCTACGCACCCGAATACCTTCAGAGGTTAGCGTCATAGGAATGCAGTCAGGCTGAACTGCAAATTTTTTGACACGACCTGCTCCTTTACCATTGTTATATCGAACAGAGAATTCAGGCAGTTTATAACCGCCTCTTGTTTGACATACAATCTCTACTGTCGGGTTGTCACGGTCATAAGCCATAGACGAGAAATCTACAAATTGAGTTATG
>JAZQVQ010000151.1:0-8146 GCA_045631825.1 Eubacteriales bacterium
AAGATAATCAAGAGACACGGTATCATCATGGTTATCTGCGAAAACCCGAAGCATAAGCAAAGACAGGGCTAAAAGGTCCTGAAAAACCGTAAAGAAACGAGAAAACGAGGTGTAAATAATGGCACGTATTGCAGGTGTTGACCTTCCAAGAGAAAAGAGAGTTGAGATAGGACTCACATACGTCTACGGAATTGGTTTAACAAGCTCAAAAGAAATACTTGCAAAAACAGGTATCAACCCCGATACAAGAGTCAAGGATCTTACAGAAGACGACGTTGCAAAGCTCCGTGAAGCAATCGAACACGGCTACACTGTAGAAGGTGACCTTCGCAGAGAAATAGCAATGAACATCAAACGCCTTATCGAAATCGATTCCTACAGAGGAATAAGACATCGTAAGGGACTTCCCGTTCGTGGCCAGAGAACAAAGACAAATGCCAGAACACGTAAGGGTCCTGCAAAGACAATTGCAAATAAGAAGAAGTAATCTGAGAAAGGAGTGACCAATCAAACATGGCAACAACTAAGAAGACTGTAACAAAAAAGCGTCGTGAACGTAAAAATATTGAAAAAGGTAGTGCACATATCCGTTCAACCTTTAATAACACAATAGTTACACTCTCCGATACAAACGGAAATGCACTTGCTTGGGCTTCCGCAGGAGAAATGGGCTTTAAGGGCTCAAGAAAGTCAACTCCATATGCCGCTCAGACAGCAGCAGAAACAGCAGCAAAGGCAGCAATGGAACACGGACTTAAGACAGTTGAAGTATTTGTAAAAGGCCCCGGTCAGGGACGTGAATCCGCTATCAGAGCACTCCAGACAGCAGGTCTTGAAATAGTTTCGATTAAGGACGTAACACCTATTCCGCATAACGGATGCCGTCCTCCCAAGAGAAGACGCGTTTAATGTGGAAAACATTTTTCGCAAAGATTGTAAGCCAGAGAATTCGGCTGTAGTGCGAAGAATGAAAATTATTTAAGGAGGATAAACAAATGGCTAAATATACAGGCCCGGCTTGCAGACAATGCCGCAGAGAAGGCGTAAAATTGTTCAGCAAGGGCGAACGTTGCTATACTGAAAAATGTGCACTCGCTAGACGTACAGGAGTTCCTGGTCAGCATGGTGCAGCCCGCAAGAAGATAGGCGAATATGGTAAGCAGCTTCGTGAAAAGCAAAAGGCAAAGAGATACTATGGTATCCCTGAAAAACAGTTTAGAACTTACTTTGAAAAGGCAGACGCAAAGGAAGGTATGACAGGCGAAAACCTTCTTACTCTCATTGAGCGTAGACTTGACAACGTAGTATTCAGAATGGGTATGGGTGAAAGCCGCAGAGATGCTCGTCAGCTCGTAGTACATGGACATTTCTTTGTAAACGGCAAGAAGGCAAATATCCCGTCAATAATACTTAAGGAAGGCGATGTTGTAACCGTAAAGGAAACAAGTCGCAAGTCCGAAAAGTTCAAGGCTCTTGTTGAAAACATGGACAACAGAACAACTCCAAAATGGCTTGAAGTTGACAAGGAAAATGTAACAGCAAAAGTGGCAACTCTTCCAAAGAGAGAGGACATTGATTTCCCGTTCGAAGAACAGCTCATCGTCGAGTTGTACTCCAAGTAATCCGGAATTTAAAAACAGCAATTCTGGAATCATAAACATGGGAGGTTTTGGCAATGATTGAAATAGAAAGACCGAATATAACCACAGTCGAACTTAAATCCGATGGCTCATATGGCAAATTCGTTATAGAGCCTTTGGAAAGAGGGTATGGCACAACACTTGGAAATTCACTTCGCCGAATTCTGCTCAGCTCGCTTCCGGGCGTGGCAGCAACCAGCGTAAAGATTGACGGTGTGTTACACGAAATCTCCATAATACCCGGTGTAAAAGAAGACGTGCCGGAAATTATACTCAACATCAAGGCAATAACAGCAAAGCTTTACTCCGAGGGTGCAAAGACAGTTATTCTGGAAGCAACTGAGGAAGGCGAGGTTGTTGCAGGAGATATAAAGTGCGATGCTGATATTGAAATTCTCAATAAAGACCAGCATATCGCATATATCGAAGATGGCGGTACGCTCAGAATGGAAATTACATTTGAGCATGGTAGAGGATATGTGTCAGGCAGCAAGAATAAGCTTGCCATGCAGAATCCCCCTATCGGACTCATTTGTGTCGATTCCATATACACACCAGTATATAATGTGAATTATAAGGTTGAAAACACAAGAGTAGGCAACGTAACTGACTACGACAAACTCACTCTTGAAGTGTTAACAGATGGAACAATATCCGCAAAAGAAGCCATATCTCTGGCAGCCAAGATTCTCAATGAGCATCTCAGTCTGTTTATAGACTTGTCAGATGATGCTAAAAAAGCAGAAATAATGGTTGACCGTCAGGAAACCATCAAAGAAAAAGTGTTAGAGATGACTATTGAGGAGCTTGACATGTCTGTACGTTCCTTCAACTGCTTGAAGCGTGCAGGTATAGATACGGTGGAAGACCTCGTGAATAAGACAGAGGACGATATGATTAAGGTAAGAAACCTTGGTAAGAAGTCCCTTGAAGAAGTAATACACAAGCTTCATTCATTAGGTTTGTCCCTCAAAAAAGATGAAGACTGATAGGTGTGTATAGCACTTAACTTAAAACTCTATAAGGAGGAAATGGATTATGCCCGGAACAAGAAAACTCGGACGCACAACTGACATAAGAATGTCTATGCTCAGAGGTCTTGTAACATATCTGCTTGAAAATGGCAGACTTGAAACAACCGTTTACAGAGCAAAAGAAGTTCGTGCACTCGCTGATAAAATGATTACACTCGGCAAGAAAAACACTCTTGCTTCAAGAAGACAGGCTCTTTCATTTATAACAAAGGAAGACGTCGTTGTTAAGCTTTTCAACGAAATCGCTCCTTCCTACGCTGAAAGAAACGGCGGCTACACAAGAGTTCTTAAAATAGGACCCAGACGTGGAGATGGTGCTGAAATGGCAATCATCGAGCTTGTTAAGTAATTGATTTTTGTTTCCAGAACGCATGCGTGAAAACGTGTGCGTTTTTTGTTTTTGGAGAAAAATAAATTTTAGTTTTATTGTTAACTTTTATAAATCAAATGTAAACTTGCTTTTAAATGCGTTGACAAAGCGACTATAAAAATATAATATAAAGATAATATTTAAACTATAAAAACTATAAAAACTATAAAAACTATAAGAAACAAGGTATGTTTGTATGTGTATTAAGAATAAAAAAGGTATAATAATGACCGTAGTGCTGATTTTTATTGCGGCACTGTGTCTGTGTGCTTTTAGAGTGCATTTGCTCATAAATTTCATAGAGCCGGAAACTGGATTTTATATTCACGGAACACAGATGGGAACAATCTTTAAAATTGTGACAATTATAGCTTGTGTGCTTGTTGCAATTGTTGTGCCACTCCAGAATAAATCGCTTAAAATTGAAAGTCTCAACTCGGAGAGTATGTCCGTGGTGTTTTTTGCATCACTTTGCGGTTTTCTTTTTATAACAACATTCGGATTTGGAATATATTATTTTGCAAATGGCAATATAAAAGACGTGTTTTTCATGCTCTCTATGCTATTGTGTGTACCTTCGTCAATGAATTTCTTTTGGATTTGTAAAAAAGAACAGAGAAAAAAGAGCGTGCCACAAGTTGTGCTGGCAATTTTTCCGGCTTTGTTCTATGCAGTAAGAATAATATCAGTTTTTATGGATACAACAACACAGATAAATGTATCTCAAAGGTCGCTGTCACTGGCGATGATGTGTGCACTTATGCTTATGTTCGTAAGTGAAGCGGGTTTTACTATCCCCGAAAAGACACAAAGGGTGTATTCGGGAGCAAGATACCTGACCTTGTGCCTTATTTGTGTGCTTCTGGTGCTTGTAACAAGCGTGTCTTACCTTGTTGTGTCGGCATTCTGGATATACGAAACAAAGTTTCTGATTGTCGATGTTCTTGATATCTGTGCAGGCGTTTATGCAGGAGTAAGAGTTTTTGATTGTCTTGCCAAAGGATATAATAAATAATTGTATTTTTAAACATCCGCACAATATGTCTTGCGGATGTTGCTCTTTGTTTAAGGATAAATGTGGTAAAATCCGTCGAAATAGATTTTTCAAAAATACGCTCTTTAAAGAATATTAACAATTATATAAAACTGATGTAAGTTATGAGGACTAAAATATATTAAAATAGTGATTAGTAAAAATTGCAGAAAGGACAGAAACAATATGAGTATGGACAACGTAAAAAAAGGCGGAATAAGTGTTGAAACTCAAAATATTTTCCCCGTCATAAAAAAGTGGCTTTATTCCGATAAGGATATTTTTGTAAGAGAGCTTGTTTCCAATGCCTGCGATGCAGTTACAAAGCATAAAAGACTTGTTTCCCTTGGCGAAACACAGAGCGATGAGAAACCTTACAGAATCGACGTAATCCTTGATACAGAGCTAAATACACTTACCTTTGCCGATAACGGAATAGGTATGAATGAGGAAGAAATAGATAAATATATAAACCAGATAGCTCTTTCGGGAGCCCTTGATTTTATCGAAAAATATGAGGGTGAAACGCAGGATGCAGGAAAAGGAATTATAGGTCACTTTGGTCTTGGTTTTTATTCCGCATTTATGATAGCAGACACTGTTGAGATAAAGTCAAAATCCTTCCACGACCAAAAGGCAGTGTGGTGGACAGGTAAGGAAGACGGCAGTTTTGAAATGCAGGCGTGCGACAAAGAGGACAGGGGTACAGAAATAACGCTCCATATAAATGAAGAAGAAAAGAGCTATGCAACCCAAGGGAAAATCAAGGAAATACTCGATAAATTTTGCTCGTTTATGCCGGTAGAGATTTATTATACAGTGCTTCCCGAGAAACCTAACGATGATGTAAAAGAAGGTCAAGACGACGCACAGGAAAACGTGCCAAAACCCGTAAACGACACAACACCGCTGTGGCTTAAGAAACCGTCCGATTGCACCGAGGAAGAGTATAAGCAGTTCTATCGCAAAGTGTTTATGGACTATAAAGAACCGCTTTTCTGGATTCATATAAGTGCGGATTATCCGCTTAACTTTAAGGGAATACTCTATTTTCCCAAACTCGAAAATGAATTCGGGAATTACGAAGGACAGGTTAAACTGTATTATAATCAGGTGTTTGTTGCCGATAATATCAAAGAGGTAATTCCCGAGTATATGTTTTTGCTAAAGGGCGTCCTTGATTGCCCCGAGCTTCCGCTCAATGTTTCGAGAAGTTATCTCCAGACAAACGGATATGTTTCAAAAATCAGTGCTCATATTGTCAAAAAGGTAAGTGATAAATTAAATTCACTCTTTAATACCGAGCGTGAAAAGTTTGAAAGCTTCTGGGATGATGTCAAACCCTTTGCCGAATATGCAAGCATAAGGGATTCCAAGTTCTTCTCCAAGGTCAAGGATATTATGCTTTATAAGACGACAGACGGAAAGTTTGTCACGCTTAAAGAGTATATGGAAAATGAGAATTTTGATAAATCTGTTTATTATACCGATGATAAACAGAGACAGTCAAAGTATATCAGTATGTTCACCTCGCAGAATGTGCCTGTAGTTGAATTTGATAAAATGATAGATGTTCAGTTTATTTCATATGCCGAACACGAGCTTGCGTCTGACGAAAACTTTAAGGATGTAAAGTTTGTACGTGTAGATTCTGGCGTCGCTGATGTGCTTAAGGATACACAGTCTGCATCGGACGATGAAAAGTCAAAGGCACTGGAAGAATTTTTCAAGGAAGCCTTGAATAAGGGAGAGAACCTTGAAATTTCCGTGCAGTCACTTAAGGATGCAAGCGTTCCTGCAGTGCTCAATCTCTCGGAAGAATCAAGACGTCTTGCCGATATGATGAAAATGTATGGCGGTATAGCGGGTATGGGAATGCCGAGCAAAGAGACGCTTGTGCTCAATATGTCTTGCCCGCTTATAAAGAAGCTTTCAGAAAGACTTGAAAACAACAAGGATGAACTTTGCACAAGGCTTGCAAAACAGGTGTATATGCTTGCACTTGTCGCACAAAGACCGCTTGAAGCAGATGAGCTTTCCGACCTTATATCAAACGGTGCGGACTTGCTTTGCGGACTTGTATAATACGAATAAGACAAATAAAAAATTCTGCCGATAGGTACGGCAGAATTTTTCTATGTGATTAAATCTAAGGATGTTTAGGCAAAATAACCTTTAAAATATCGTAAAAAGTGTACAAATTAAGGCTTTTTTCGGGTTAATCTATTGACAGTTTGTCAAATTTAGTATATAATAACAATCACAAACCGATAGTATACCTATTTTTTGGTTGGTCTATTGGAAACACCAATTTTATTAAAAAGGAGTACAGCCCCTATGAAAAGAACATTAAGTATTGTTTTGTGCTTAACGTTGCTCATGTCATCGTTTGCTTTTGCAGTACCTGTAATAAACGTACCGACAATGAGTGTCGACATTGAATCTTTTGAAGAAATCAATGCCGAGGAAGCAAAAGACGCAGTCGCAGCCTTGTTGAATAACGAGACATTTACCATTACCTTTGATGAAGGTACAGGTCATGATGTCACAGGTATGCCCGAAGATATTCAGGCAAGCGGACTGACAGAGCTCAAAACAGAGAAACCCAGAAGAGATGGATATGCCTTTGCCGGATGGAAAACATCTCTTGATTCAGAAGAGGTTGTTACAAGTATAAATGTCACAAAAGATGTTACACTTTATGCAGCTTGGGCAAAAATCTTGTGGGAAGAAGATTTCAACGACAGTGACCTTGGTTACAGCGAAAGTTTTGGTACCAATGCAACAATAAAAGTTGGACGTGGAACAGATGCCAAAATTGCAGACGGCTTATATAGTTTTACGGCGACCGGCAGTGACCCTGAAATCAATATAGACTATATTGATATAAACGCAAACGAAGGTTATATAATTGAGATTGAAATGGCAGTTGCAACCACTTCATCTGTAAGACACAGAGTATATTACTGTAATAGATACTATGGAACAGATACCTACATCGTTGCAAAGCCTCAATTTGATCCGTCACTTAACGGCAGCTGGGGTAAGTATGCATATGGTGCAGAAAATACGTTTGCTTATAAGGGTGCTGACCAGTTTTATACTTACAGAGCAAATATGCTCAGCAGGAATACTAACTGGAAAGAAAATGTAGTTCACCTTGCTCTCTATCTTTATCCACTCGAAGCAGGAATAGAAGTTAAGATTGACAGCATAAGACTTGTAAGTGATTCAATTGAAACTGTTGGTGTAACCGGAATAGAAGCTCCTGTTGCAAAGGGTGCAGCTCCGACTATTGCCGAAAGCTGCGATGAGAGCAAGTATATAGTTGAATCTGTTACATGGGAGCCTGCGTTGCTTTATGATTACTATTTCAATGGCGACACAGAGTATACTGCAAAGGTAACAGTTAAACCCACAAATGTAGCAAAAGCGGCTCTCTCGATAGAACCCTATAGTGCAACCGTAAACGGAATTGAAGCTGACGGATACGAGCTCAACCTTGATGGTTCAGCGACACTTTCCTATACATTCCCTGCAACAGAATTTGTTGACAGTATCGATGCAACAACACTTACATTTATAACTCCTCTCGGCGATGAGCAGCAGCAGCTTATGTTCACCGGAGACGAGTATGATTTAAGCAACAGATATCCAACAGACCTTACAACAGGTATCCGCTGGGCAGGTTGGTCAACAGAAGAAGGCAACAAGGATAAGGTTATAGATTCCGTTTTAATCGGAACAGAGCCGATGACCTTCTATGCAATATATGAGCCGTATGCTTCATTTGATTTTGCAAATAAGTATGAAAGACAGGGCGTTGCGTTGTCAAACAACGAGGACGTTACATATGACGAAAAAGGTTTTGCCGTTGTAAGCCCTGCAAGTAGCTCGGACGATACATCGCTTATGACAGCTCCCACGGGATTCGCAGCACGTGACTATGCGTTTGCCGAAGTTGTCGTCGATGCTGTCCGTGCAAGTAAGCATTATGATACTTTGGCGGAAAAAGACGTACTTGTTAAAAACAAGTTCTCGGTTGATGCAACTGCCGTACTTAAATTCG
>JAZQVQ010000152.1:0-3660 GCA_045631825.1 Eubacteriales bacterium
CCACCAGTTGAACTGGTGGTTTTGATTATGTTGTAAGAGAATTGATAATGAAATCTCAAAAAAGGGTTTACTTTTAAAATTTTATCTGCTAAAATAAAAGGCGAAATGGGAGTTTGCTTGGTAAAGTAGAGTATATAAAAATTTAAATAGGGGGTATTTGGATATGAGTATTTATTCTTTGTTGAAAGTATCGCCAAATAATATAAGTTATTACAGAACAAGGGATAAACTGCTGGAGTATGTTGAGGAGCGTGTTCTTGCAAAAATCGAGGCGGCAAGAAGAAACCGTGATATGCTTGATACACAGCAAAAACATAAGGCTTATGTCGAAGAAATGAGACAAAAGTTTATAGAAAACCTTGGCGTACTGCCTTATGAAAAAAACAGACCGCTTAATACAAAGGTGACGGGAACTGTAACTGAAGATGACTTGACTATTGAAAATATCATTTTTGAATCAAGAGAAAACGTTTTTGTGACAGCAAATGTGTATTTGCCGAAGAATCGTGAAAAGCAAAGTGCGGCAGTGTTGTTTTTCATGGGACATTCTGTGCCGGGTAAGGTAGCACAACACTATCAGAAGGTGGCTCGCAGAATCGCACGTCAGGGATTTATTGTTTTGGCAGTTGACCCGACGGGACAGGGCGAAAGACTCAATTATGTGGAAAAAGGGGAGGCTCGACCTTTGGTTGAAGGTGCAACGGTTGACCATTCCTATTTTGGATATCAGTGTATATTGACGGGTGATAGTCCTACAGGGTATTTTATTGCCGATGGAATGAGAGCTGTTGACTATCTTGAATCAAGAGACGATGTCGATAGTGAAAGAATTGCTGTTACGGGAGCAAGTGGTGGCGGAACAATGACTTGTCACATGATGATATGCGATGAGAGAGTAAAGGCGGCAGCACCATCAGTTTTCGTAACAAGTAGAGATGTATATATGAAAGCATCACAACCCCAGGACGCAGAACAGATATGGTTAAATTCTCTGAATTACGGCTTTGATTTTGAAGATATTTGCGTGTGCTTTGCACCAAAACCGTGCATGATTCTTGCTGCAGAGTATGACTTTTTCCATATAGAAGGAACAGAAAAGACGGTTGAAAGAACACGTCGTATCTGGGAAATGTATAATAGTGAGGAACTTCATCTTACGGTAGATAATGTAAGACATAGTTATAGTGAAGCCATGGCGGAAAACTGTGCAAATTTCTTCGGACGCATATTTGGTGTTGACTACAAAAATAATATAAACAATAAAGCCGTATTTGATGAGAAAAAACTTTGGTGTACTAAGAGCGGACAGGTAGTGCTTGATAATGAAAATGCACTTAATATGTATCAGGAAAACAGTAACCGTGCACAAAAGCTATTTGGAATAAATAAAGAAAAAGCACGTCAGTTCCTGATAGAAAAAATGAATTTCGAGCGTCAGCCGATTCGTCTGCACATGAGATATTACGCAAATGAGATTTGTGAAAACGGCTTGAAGTATATCCCGATGATGTGGTTTGTTCAGGAGCGTTTGCCCAATACAGGTATGCTTGTAACCCATTATAAAACAAGAACGCCTGAGAAAATCACCGTGCTTTTGACAGAGAGAGGTTGTCTTGACCTTGAACGTACGATATACCGCATAAGAAAAATCATAAAAGACGGCGGAGCTGTATTTATTCCAGAGTTGTCGTCGATGGGACGAAATGAAATTGACGGACAGCTTGCTGAAGGTTTTTTAGGTTCCGGAGCAAAGGGTGGCGGCGGATATATGTACAGTATAAATATGAATATGCTGCTGATGGGCGATAGTTTGTGTGCGCTTCGTTTGTTTGAAATAGACACAATGCTCAGAATGCTCAGAGAGTATTTTACAGATGATATTTCGATATACGCCGAGGGAAGAATGGCGAATATCGCAGGTCTTTATCATATTGTTGATGAGAGTGTTGCGATGGAGCTTTCCGAACACGATAGCTACAGAGATATTGTTTTTAATAAGTATTATGAAAATTATAATATATATGAAATTATTTTGCCGGGTATTATAAAATATCTCGATAAAGATAGCGATATATAAATCATAAAAGGCTGAACAGGTTTTAGTTCAGCCTTTTTAAGTTCTGTTTGTACGGTATATCCAAAGCAAAAAGAAAGTTAAAACTATTTGTTGTTAATCTGCGGATATAACTGAATTGTGTTTCCGCCGTCAACAACAAGCTCGGCACCTGTAGTATTTCTTGCACAGGCAGCCAAATACCAAGCTGCGTCTGCTATATCTTCACCGACAGCAACGTCACCCAGTGGAGTAAATCTGGAGGGTACATTGTTGTAAAACTCGGGATTTTTTTCCCACCTGTCAGTTCTTATCATACCGGGCAGAACGGCGTTGACTCTTATGCCAAATTTTCCTAAATCAACAGCCATTGCACGCATCATACCAAGCTGACCGCCCTTTGAGGCAGAATAAGCAATTCTGTTAGGGATAGCACGATAAGCTGTGTTTGAATTTATGAAAATAATGTTTCCGCCGCCGTTTTCCTTCATACGCTTTGCCGCATGCTCGCAAAGGCAGTAATTCCAGACAATATTTGTGTTTATTACTCTCATAAAATCGGTAAGCGGATTTTCAAATATTTTCATTTCAAGTCCCATGTCTGCCGCATTTAAAATAAGAGTTTCGATAAATATGCCTTTTTTGTCAAGTTCATCAAACATTTCGTGGACAGCCTTTTGGTCAACCGTTGTTTCGTTAATCAAAGAGTTGATGTGATACCCTGTAATGTTTACGTTTGGGAACTTTTCGCGGTAAAGTTTTTCCGCATTGTGTACTTTGTCTGTGCTTCTGCCGGTAAAAACAGCATCATAACCTTCGCCGGCAAACTTTTCAACTATCGAAACGCCTGTGTTTATGCAGGCACCGGTTACAAGTACAGCTTTTTTTGTAATCATTGTATGTTCTCCTTAATAAGTAAGTATGCATTTATGTCTTTTTTGGGTAAAGTAAGCTTTCCGTTTTTGCATAGATAGCTGCCACCTTCTATTAAGTCCTTGTAGCATCCATCTTCAGTAGTATTAATTTGACAGTCATTTTCGGTTGCATTGTAAACACCTAAAAGAAGTGAATTTACGTATGTGTATACCTTTGAACTGTCGGAATACACAAAAACGCCTGCAAGCTTTGCAATTATCCTTAATAAATCAGAGGGGAGATTACAGGTTGAAACATAAACCGAACGGAATTTGCCAAGTTCCTTGTAAGCGGCTGCGATTTTGCCGTTTCTGTGCTTTGCAAGAACTTTGCAAGAGGCATCTTCTATGCTGAAATACGGAGCAGAAAGCCCGTAATCAAACTCGTCGCCGTTGTATATAAGACCGCCGTGTGAAATATCGCTTTGTGCTACATTTATTTTTGTCATTTCAGAAACGTTACGCACATTTAAGCTTCCGCTATTTGCAAAATCGGGAGCATAAAGCCATAAGACAGTTTTTCCTGATTTTTCGCACTTTTGCCGGATAAGAGCTTTGTTTTCTTCCGTTATGTCGTACTGATTTATGAAAATGTAAAGCTTGTAATTATCGGTTTTGTCAAGTCTTAAATCACATATCGAATATATATCATAGGGTGCACCACATTCTGCAAGAGTTCTCCGTATGTCAGAT
>JAZQVQ010000153.1:0-4217 GCA_045631825.1 Eubacteriales bacterium
TGACTACATAGCTCTTCGCGAAAAGAGAGGAACAAACCCCATTGACGGAGCATTTAAGTATATGTTCCGCAGGTTCAGAATCAACATTTACCGCGGGATGGATGGAATTAATCTTGCAATAAGATTATTAAGTGATACAATCCTTTCTCTTGAAGAGTTATATCTTCCAAAAGAAGTGGAAAGATTTACGCAGATCACATCCGGGTTGTTTCTTGTAGTAGGTACAACGGGTAGCGGTAAGTCAACAACACTTGCCTCTATGATTGACCATATCAATAAAGAACGAAGTGAAAACATACTTACAGTAGAACAGCCTGTTGAATATATTCATAATTCTATTCAGAGCAGAATTGAACAGATTGAGGTAGGAATTCATGTTGATTCCTTCCAGACAGCAACAGTTGCTGCTATGAGACAGAATCCCAATATTATTCTTGTAGGTGAGATGAGAGACCTTGAGACAATACAGAATGCAATAACACTTGCTGAAACAGGCCACGTTGTGTATGGTACTCTTCATGCAAAAAGCGTAACAGATACCGTAGACAGAATTATTGACGTATTTCCGCCGAAACAGCAGGACCAGATAAGACTTCAGCTTGCAGGTGTTATAAAGGGCATTATGCATCAGACATTGGTTCGCGGAGTGGGCGGTAAGCTTGTTCCCTTAATTGAACTTTTAAGTGCTGATGATGTTGTTGCTGCAATGATACTTGGTAAACAAAAGTCCAACTCAATCAGAGACTATATGCGTGGAAAATCAGCAATGGGAAATGTTCACATAGCAGATAATGCAGCATGGCATATCAAGAATGACAGGCTGACTCTTGAGAATGTAAAGCCTATTCTTGCTCCTGATGATTTCGGTATTGTAAGAACTCTTACTGAACCGACCGAAAGAAAGAGAGGATTTAACTAATGGCAATTTCTTTAATAAAATACTCCTTTGAAATCGGTGCTATAACAGAAGAACAAAGAGATAAAGCGGAACGCTATAAAAAAGAAACAGGTGCAAGTGATGAAACAGTAATTAAAGATATGAAGCTTTTAAGTGATGAAAAGCTTCTGCAGATTTATTCTAAAATCTACGGATACAAATCAGAACTCGAACCTGAAGTAACAGACTTTACATTGGCAACACAATTTAAAAAGCGTGACCTGCAGCGTCTTGGGTTCTTCCCGGTAAGCACAGAAAAGTCGATTATTCTTTATACCTCAGAACCGTCGGAACTTTTATTTGTTGAGGATTTCGTGAGAGATAAGACTGGATACAGGTCAAGATTTTCGTATGTGATTACAACAGAGGCTGTAATCCACAGAATGATTGATTCTGTGTTTAATACAGATAATACAGTAGATGCAGAAGAGTTTGATATATCCGGAGATAATCTTACGAACAATGTTGTTTACGATGTGGCTGAAAACGACTCTTCAAACATTGTTAACTGGGTAAACAAGATATTCCGTGATGCAGTAGAACACAGAATATCCGATATTCATTTTGAACCACAGGAAGATGCCTTCTATGTTAGATACAGAAGTGACGGCTCTCTTAAAATTGAACATAAACTTCCGATGTCTACAGCAAGACAGATTATAAACCGAATTAAAACTATGTCAAACCTTGATGTAAACACGTCAAAAAGTATTCAGGACGGTAACTGCCGACTTGATATTTTTGGTAAGTTCGTTGATCTTCGTGTTTCTGTAATTCCTGCAGTAAACGGCGAAAACCTTGTAGTCAGAGTTCTTGACCAGAATAAGATGAGCCTTGATGTTTCAATGATTGGATTCACAGAAGAGAATGAGAAAAAGTTCCTTAAGATTATTGAAAAGCCTAAAGGTATTATTCTTCTGACAGGACCTACCGGCTCCGGTAAAAGTACATCGCTTTATGCAGCTCTATCTGTTCTCAATACGACTGACAGATGTATAATCACATTCGAGGATCCTATAGAATATCGTATTCCCGGTATTGTTCAGGTACAGATAAATCCTGCAATGGGAGTAACATTTCCGCAGGCACTGAAGAGTGGACTTCGACAGGATATTGAAGTAGCACTTGTAGGTGAGATTCGTGACATGGAAACAGCATCAATTGCATTTGATGCTGCAAACACAGGTCATATGGTCTTTTCAACACTGCATACAAACAGTGCTGCATCTTCAATCTTAAGACTTGTTAAGATGGGCGTTGAACCTTATATGGTTTCATCAACCCTTATAGCTGTTATCAATCAGCGACTGGCAAAAAGAATATGTCCTCATTGCAAGGAAGAATATTTACTTCCGCTGGATTCACCTTTCAGAAAGGTATTAAAATGCGGAGATAAAGAAGTTAAACTTTACAGAGGTAAGGGATGCAAGAAGTGCAACGGCGAAGGCTATAAAGGCAGAGTTGCAATTCAGGAGTTCCTTGTTATGAACGACGAGCTTGCTGAGATTTTGGATAAGGGTGGCACAACTCTTGAAATTGAGCAGGCAGCTATAAAAAATGGTATGAAAAAAATTCAGGAAGACGGTATTGAAAAAGCTCTTCAGGGAATTACAACACTTGAAGAAATTCACAGAACCGTGTTCTTTGATGAATTATAAAAAAGGAGGTAAACAAAGCGTTGGATGTTTTAATTAAAAATAACATTATCAAGAAAAACAAGTTAATTGTTGATATCGGAATGTATGAAACAAAAGTTCTTGAAACTCACTATGAGGCAAAGAAAATCACAATTACATCAGCAAAAACAATAGGTAGTAAAGGAATTGTTGATGAAAACGGTATTGATTTTTCAGAGCTTGCATCAAGGATTGACGAAGAGTTTTCAGGATCCGGCAAAAAGGATGTTTCTGTTTCTCTTCCGTCAGAACTTTGCGAAAGCAAGATTATCACAATTAAGAACAAAAAGAAATCCGAAATTCCTAAAATCATTAAGAAGGACCACATGACCTTTGGCAGAGCAAATCCTATAACTCACATTGTTGATTATGCGTTCCTTGGCGTTCGAGAGGAGGACGGCGATACAGTTTATTATTATCTGTTGTCTGCAGTTCAGAAAAGTGTTGCGGCGGATCTTGTTGCAGGCTTTGATAAACACAAGCTTAAAGTAAAAACAATTGTGAGCAGTGTGTATAACCAGATTTGCCTTTCGGAACTTTTCTTTGATGAGTATGAGCATCTTAACAGACTCTTTGTTGACTTCGGTACAAACTCAACTCGTATTACTGCTTTTTCAGAAGGAATGGCGGTATATACAAGAAGTATCGATATCGGATTTAACTCATATATCAAGAGTTTGTTTTCTGCTCAGGAAGAAGCAGGTAAGCCCGAAATCATAAGAGCGCTTATGAATGTAGGAGAATATACAGAGCTTGCTGATAATATCATACGCGAGTTCTTTGATGAACTTAATATTGATGTTTACAGAAAATGCGTAAACGAGGTTGATGATTATACGATAAACGATATTTCCAGAGTGATAGACCTTTGCTCAAAGAATGAACTTGTTATTTCTAAAATCTACTACACAGGCAACATTGTTAAAGGCTTTGACAAAAAGCTCGGCGAAAGACTTGATGTTGTGGTAGAAAAAGTAATGTTTCATTCCTGTGATGAAAAAGAAGGTAAAGGTTATGTTCTTGAGATTGATGACATTGATTTTTCGCAGAACTACATAAACGCACTTGGATTATGTATTTATCCGATGCTGTAAAGGAGGAAGAAAATGAACGAAAAAAAGAAACTCAATTTGCTTCCTCTGGAGGCAAAGAATAAATACGCAAATAAATATCTTAAGTTTACGGCCGCAGTTGTTGCAGGCTTTTTTATTTTGCTTTTGTTGATTCAGTATTGCCAGATAGGAATACTTTCTATCCAGACAAACAAAATTCTTGCTGATAATCAAAAGTACAATAAAGAACAGCAAACAATTAAAGACCTTAAAGAAAGTATTGCAAATTATGAGGCTTTCTTAAAAGATTATGAAAATGATTGTTTTCCGTTTTCACTTTTCATGTATGACTTAGAAGCACACCGACCTTCAGATGTATATATCATTTCGGTTGATTCAAGCGAAAGACTTATAAATGAGGGAGTACAGGAAGAAGACGAGGAGAAGAAAGAAAAGTCAAAAGAAAAGACCGAAGAAAAGGAAAAAGAGTCCGATGAAGAAAAGCCTGAAGAAAAAACTGAGGAAGAGTTAAAGCCGAAAATTGAATATACG
>JAZQVQ010000154.1:0-15235 GCA_045631825.1 Eubacteriales bacterium
CCGCTTTTGTACCGTTTGCAAAGTTTTCCCATTCGGATACGCCCATAGGTCCGTTCCATACAACTGTTCCCGCACCCTCGATTGTCTTTGCGAAAAGCTCCTGAGTAGTAGGTCCAATGTCAAGTCCCATCCAGCCGTCCGGAATGGAATCGGAGTATATTCTCATAAATGTTGTATCTTCCTTATACTCTCTTCCTATCATGTTGTCAACAGGGAGAATGAAGTTTACACCCTTTGCGTGAGCCTTAGCCATAAGCTCTTTTGCAAGGTCGATTTTATCGTCTTCGCAGATTGATGTACCTATCTGATGACCGAGTGCTCTCATAAAGGTATACGCCATACCACCGCCAATGATAAGTGTATCCACCTTGTCAATAAGGTTCTCAATTACGCCGATTTTATCTGAAACTTTTGCTCCACCAAGTATGGAAACAAAAGGTCTCTTGGGATCTGAAAGTGCCTTGCCCATAACCTCGATTTCCTTCTGGATGAGGTATCCGCAAACTGCAGGAAGATAGTGTGTTACACCCTCTGTAGATGCGTGAGCTCTGTGAGCTGTTCCGAATGCGTCGTTTACATAAACTTCAGCAAATGAAGCGAGTGCCTTTTCTTAATCTTCGCCGTTCTTTGTTTCTTCTGCGTGGAATCTTACGTTTTCAAGAAGTACTGCCTTGCCTTCTTCAAGAGAAGCAACCTTTGCTTTTGCATCTTCGCCTATAACATCTGTTGCAAAAGTGATTTTGCCATCAAATATTTCATTAAGTCTGTCCGCAACGGGTTTTAAAGAGAACTTAACCGGATCCTCTTTCTTAGCCTTTTCAAGAAGTTTTGCCTTTTCTGCAGCCTGTTCTGCTTCGGGAAGAGAAGCAACCTTTGCTTTTTCTTTCTTTGTAAGTCCAAAGCCTTCTGTGAATATGCCGTGAGGCTTTCCGAGGTGAGAACAAAGGATGACCTTTGCACCGTTGTCCAAAAGGTATTTTATTGTGGGAACCGCACTTACGATTCTCTTGTCACTTGTGATAACGCCGTCTTTAAGCGGTACGTTGAAATCACAACGAACAAGAACTTTTTTGCCCTTAACCTGAATGTCTTCAACTGTTTTTTTGTTTAACATTGTTTGTTCTCCTTATATAATTAATTTTTTAACAATCCAAACATACAAATTATATCATATACTTTTTGTCAAAACAATAGCTAATATGATAAAAAAAGCAACTTTACAAATAAATTTACAATATTTTCAACAAATACATTATTTTTTAAGTCTCACGCTTATTTCTCCGCCGCTTAACTTTCCCACAAGTCCATCTTCATATTTTACAAGCAAAGCCCCGTCAGGTGATATATCAAGTGCCCTTACCCTTGCAAAATCCCCGTCCTTTATGACTGTTATTTCATTTCCGAGAACTATGCTCTTTTGCTTATATTCATCAAGTATTGTTTGCTCGTTGGTTTTTACGTCGAAAACCTGCTTTAACTTTTCACAAACACTCACAGCAAGTTTTATTCTATCTGTCTGCTTTCTCGTTATATCGAAAACGCCCGTGACTATGCTTCTCAGTTCCCTTGGCATTTTTGACCTGTCTATTTTTAAGTTTATGCCAATTCCCACAACAACACACGCTTTTCCATCCGGCATATTATGTCTTTCACAGAGAATACCTGCAAGTTTTTTACCTTTATAGTAAACATCATTTACCCATTTTATGCCTATTTCCTTACCCTTTTCGCTGCCGCATAATTCTTCAAGTGCTCTGCACACGGCAAGGCACACACGTGCTGTAAAAAGGGGTTCACACACTTTACGTGGCTCTTTGACAAGCACGCTCATATACAGTCCACCCTCCGGAGAGTAAAAGCTCTTTCCCTGCCGTCCTCTGCCGCCGTACTGCATACCAGACACAACTATGTGACCGTCCGAAAGGACATCACACATTTGCTTTATGTAATTGTTCGTCGAATCAATGCTCTCGAAAACAATAAAATTTTCAGACCATCCTATATTCCCAAGACGCTCAAATTCTTTAATTTCTGTCATACTACCTCACCGGAAATTAAAACAAACAAAGTACACCATTTTGCTATATTTTACTACATTTTTCGCTTTGTGTCAAGATTTTTCACGTATCACCGGTGCTTAAAATCACCGGCTATTCACAAAAAACACTTGAAATAATAAAAAAAGTGTGGTATCCTATCATCTATAATTTGTATTTATGTTTTGGGAGGCAATCTGTATGTACAAATCAATTCTTGACGTCAAACGCACACAAAAAGCAATAAAGGTATGCAAGGACTATTTTGAAAAGGAACTTGCACAGACTTTGAATTTAACACGAGTTTCGGCTCCGCTTTTTGTCACACCCGAATCAGGGCTAAACGACGCATTAAACGGCTCTGAGCGTCCTGTTCAGTTTGACATTCTCGAAACCGGCAGAGATGTGCAGATTGTTCAGTCTCTTGCAAAGTGGAAGAGATTTGCCCTTGGAAGATACGGCTTTGAGGCAGGCGAGGGTATTTATACCGATATGAATGCAATCCGCCGCGACGAGACAACAGACGAAATCCACTCGCTTTACGTTGACCAGTGGGACTGGGAGAAGGTAATAACAAAGGAAAAAAGAAACATTGATACTTTAAAATCGACTGTTAAGAAAATTTACCGTGTTTTGAAAAGCACAGAACAGCATATGGCTTATCACTTCCCCGAATTTGCCGAGTCTTATGCGGAAAGTCCCTTACCCGAAGAAATTACGTTTGTCACCTCTCAGGAGCTTGAGGACTTATATCCTGACCTTACCCCCAAGCAGAGAGAACACGAATACACACGCAAAAACGGTGCGGTGTGTCTTATGCAAATAGGCGGAAAGCTTAAAAGTGGACAAAAGCACGACGGAAGAAGTCCCGACTATGATGACTGGTCAATGAACTGCGACATTTTGCTTTATTATCCCGTCCTTGACATTGCTCTTGAAATTTCAAGTATGGGTATTCGTGTTGACAGTGAGTCGCTTGACAGGCAGCTTACTCTTTCAGGCTGTGACGACAGGAGAAGTCTTGATTTCCACAAAGCAATCCTTTCCGACTCTCTCCCTTTGTCGATTGGCGGAGGTATCGGTCAGTCAAGACTTTGTATGTTCTATCTAAGAAAGGTGCACATCGGCGAGGTTCAGGCATCTGTCTGGCCGGAGGAGCAGGAAAAAAAGCTTGCTGAAAACGGGGTTGTTTTACTGTAAGATGTTGAAATTCAAAATTTGAATCAAAACCACCAGTTGAACTGGTGGTTTTGATTGTAGCTCCGCCCGTTTTTGCCCCCGGTAGAACCGGGGGTTTATTTCCACGTCTAAAGACACCAACAAAAATAACGTGGAGTTTTATTTCTCCACGTCTTTTTTATATATTTGCACAAAAATGTGTTCCAACCTGTTTTCCTGAAAGAATATCATATATTCTCTCAGGCTCACTGCCAAGTGAAACGTACATATCAATGCCGTTACTTGTCACGAACTTAGCCGCCTCTAGCTTTGTCGCCATTCCGCCAGTACCCCTGTTTGATCCTACACCCTGGGCAAGTGCCTCGATGCTGTCATCAATTTTCTCGACCTCGTGTATGAGCTTTGCATTTTTATCAACTCTCGGATTTGCAGTGTAAAGTCCCTCTATATCCGAAAGAATAATGAGCTTTGTTGCTCCGCAGAGAACTGCAACTATTGCCGAAAGCGTATCGTTATCTCCAAAAACCTTTTTTGACGATTCTATTTCCGCATGACAAACCGAGTCATTTTCATTTACAATCGGGATTATACCGTTTTCAAGCAACGCCGAAAAAGTATTTTTAAGATTATTTTTGGAATAATCCTTCTGAACATCGTCGTTGGTAAGCAAAATCTGCGACACCATATTTCCGTATTCGCCAAAAAGCTTATCGTAAATGTGTATAAGTTCGCACTGTCCGACTGCCGCCGCTGCCTGCTTCATACGCATTTCCTTTGGTCTTTCGGGAAGTCTCATTTTTGATACTCCCACCGCAATCGCTCCCGACGAAACCAGAACTATCTCGTTTCCTGCATTTTTCAAATCGGCAAGAACTCTGCACAGTCTGTCTATTGTTCTTATATCCACCGAGCCGTTTTCGTGGGTAAGTGTCGATGTTCCGACCTTTACCACAATTCTGTTTTGATTCTTTTCCATTGTCTTTTCCCTTACTTTGCTCTGTTTTTATCTTATCTGCCCGTCGCCACGGACAATATACTTTACAGTTGTCAACGCCTCAAGTCCCATAGGACCTCTTGCGTGCAGCTTCTGTGTTGAAATTCCAATCTCGGCACCAAGTCCGAATTCTTCTCCATCGGTAAAACGAGTTGATGCATTGACGTATACCGCCGCCGCATCTACGTTATCCGTAAAGAACTTTGCCGATTTCATACATTCTGTGACTATAGCCTCGCTGTGCTTTGTGTTGTGACCGTTTATGTGTTTTACCGCACTTTCTATATCATCGACAACCTTGACTGCAAGAATATAATCATTGTACTCGGTATAAAAATCCTCGTCTGTCGCTTTGGTTATACCCGTAAGTACCGACAGTGTTTTTTCACAGCCTCTTATTTCAACGTTTTTTGTGTCAAGAAGCTCTTTCATCTGTGGCAGAAACTCTTTTGCTATACTATTGTGCACAAGCACAGTTTCTATCGCATTACAAACCGACGGTCTTTGTGTCTTTGCGTTGAAAATTATTTTGAGAGCTTTTTCAAAATCGGCACTTGCATCAACGTACACGTGGCAATTTCCTGCTCCTGTTTCTATGACGGGAACAGTTGCGTTTTGCACAACGCTCTGTATAAGTCCCTTGCCGCCACGGGGTATTAAAACATCAATTTTACCGTTTGCCCTCATCATATCGTTTGCAGTCTCCCTTGACGTATCGGGAACAACCTGAACCCCTTGCGGCGATAGCAAATGGTCCTCGAGCACATTCTGTATAACCTTACAAAGAGCAAGATTTGTGTTTATTGCCTCGCTTCCGCCTCTTAAAAATGCCGCATTTCCGCTTTTTAAGCACAGACACGCCGCATCAACCGTCACATTAGGTCTTGCCTCGTATATTATACCTACAACCCCAAGCGGAACTTTTATCTTTTGTATTTCAAGTCCGTTTGGTCTATGAATTATCTCTCCGTTTCCTATAGGATCGCCAAGGGCAACCACCTTTGAAATTGACGCACTTATTGCGTTTATCCGCTCACTGTTTAACATAAGCCTGTCGAGCATTGAATCGCTCATACCTTTTTTCTTTGCGTTTTCAAGGTCGATTTTATTATTCTCTATAATTTTTTCCGCATTTTCGGTAAGAGCCTTTGCAACACTCAAAAGAACTTCATTTTTCTTGTCTGTGCTGATAAGTGCAAGCTCGCGTGATGCCTGTCTTGCCTTTTCAAGCATACTGTTTAAATCCATTTTCTTCTCCTGTTAAAAACTATATAATTTCACCCGAAACTATTTTATAAACCGTATCTGTATCATCTGCATAAAAATCGGGAATTTCGTCTTTAAATCCTGCTTTTCCGTGAAATCCCCACGTGACTCCGATGCACTTTATACCGCCGTTACGTGCGGTCTTTACGTCGACGTGAGAGTCTCCGATATAAACAGCCTCATTTGTGTTACTGCCCATTATTTCCAGTGCTCTTTCAACACATTCTTTATCGGGCTTTACGGGCAATCCGTTTCCACCACCCGTAATATACGAAAAAGCATCTTGTCCATAGAAATATTTTGCAAGAAGTTGCACGTGTTTATCGGGTTTGTTTGACACCACGGCAAGCTTATAACCCTCATTGGAAAGGCGGGAAACAAGCTCCTTTGTGCCGTTATATGCATAAGTTTCCTCGTTTACATGCTCGCTATAAACTTCCAGATATCTGTTGTGTACCCTTGTTATATTTTCTTCATTTCTCTCATTTTCCGGCAACGCTCTTGTAATAAGCATCCTTGATCCATCATTTATATAGGACCTTACCTCGTCCCTTGTGTGTTCGCCATACCCGTATTCTTTCATAACAATATTTATTGACGTTTTCAAATCATCTATTGAATCAAGAAGTGTTCCGTCGAGATCGAAAATCACTGTTGTATATTTTTTTACCATTTTATTCTCCTTTGGCTCAAAGCTCGTCTATAGGCTTTTCAAAGGCTGAAGCAAAATTATCCATAAAGTATTTAAGCTCGGGACAAGACTCACAGAGCCTTTCTATCTGCTCCTTGGTTGATACAAGTGCCTGTCTGAACTCCGTGTTTCCGTTTGTACATTCCTCGGTACATTTGAAGTATGCACACAGTTTATCGGCACACTTGACAAGCTTTTTTGTTTTTTCATCAGTCTGCTCAAACTCAAGAATTTCCTTATAATCGGGGCAAAGCTCCTGTGGTAGCTTTGACAACGCCTTTAAAACTGCATCCTTTTCGATTTGCTTATAGCTATCACGTATAGACTCGTTGAAGTACTTTACGGGTGTTGGTAAATCGCCGGTATAAATCTCACTAAGGTCGTGGTACAAGGCACAAAGTGCCGTCTTGTTTTCGTCATAGTTTTGCCCGAAGTATTTATTTCCTATAATGGCAAGTGCGTGAGAAAGCATGGCACACTGACAGCAGTGCTCCGCAAGATTTTCATTTGTCAGATTTCGCATAAGTCCCCATCTGTTTATATACTTCATTCTGAAAGCCAGTGCAAAAAAAGAATACCCTTGCATACTTTTCTCCTCTTGTGTTTTTATTTTACTTATACAGGTCAAATATCCATTAAAATGATCGCATGAACGATTCACAAAATACCAGTTTCTGAACATTCGTAATGTTCGCAGCAAACAGCAACGCAAATTCTTTGATTTAATCTTTAACGAATTTATTTTACCACAACTTGTTTCCAAAAACAATACAGTTTTTATAATTTATACATTTTTATTAAGTACAAATTCTGTTAAAACCTAAAATAATGTGTTAATAATAAAAAATTATATTTACTTATAATACATTTTGGTGTATAATTGATAATAGATATTTATATGTTAATGACAAAGAAAGGCAGATTAAAGATGAACAAAAAGATTATAACAATTTTGTCGCTTACAGCATCGGTTCTTATGCTCTGTTCCTGTTCTTCGCAAAAAGCACAGGAGGGTTTTACTCTTGTTTCGGACAAGAGCTGTGATTTTACATTTGAGGTTCCGTCGGACTGGAATATATCATATACAGACAGTATGCTTGCAGCAAACCATCCCCAAGACAACGCAAGTGTATGTGCGTACGCGTTTGACACCGAAACCGATATAGGTGCAGACGATTACTGGGATACATACCGTGAAAATTATGGCAAAACCTTAGGCGAGCTGGAAGTAAAAAATTCCGAAGAATCGACGCTTGATGGTGTTATTGCACGAAAGGTTTATTACACCACCACCATTGGCGAACGTACTTTTGACTGCATAGTTGTAATTTGCTCAAGATACGGCAGCATTTACACTCTCAACTTTACAACTGTTCCGGAAAGCATTGAAGATCACCTTGAGGATTTTGAAAACATAATTTCCTCCTATAAATTTGACTGATTGAAAGAGGTAAAATATGTCACTTATAACAAAGATATTTGGCACACGAAGCGAAAGAGAAGTAAAGAAAATTCTCTCTGTCGTTGATAAAATAGAAGCACTCGATGAAAAGTTTTCAGCTATGAGTGAAAAAGAGCTGCGTTCAATGACTAACGTCTTAAAGGGCAGACTCGAAAACGGAGAGACTCTTGACGACATTCTCCCTGAGGCTTTTGCAACCATCCGTGAGGCATCATGGCGAGTTCTCGAAATGAAGCATTTCCGTGTTCAGCTTATCGGTGGTATCATAATCCATGAGGGAAGAATTGCGGAAATGAAAACCGGTGAGGGTAAAACCCTTATGGCTACACTTCCTGCCTATCTTAACGCTTTGACGGGAAAAGGCGTTCATATAGTCACCGTCAACGATTATCTTGCACGACGAGACAGTGAATGGATGGGCAAGGTATACTCATACCTTGGTCTTTCCGTCGGTCTTATTGTTCACGGAATAACACAGGCACAAAGAAAAAAGGCATATGCTGCCGACATAACTTACGGCACAAACAACGAATATGGTTTTGACTATCTTCGTGACAATATGGCAGTAAACAAGTCTGATGTTGTTCAGCGAGGACACGCTTTTGCAATCGTAGACGAGGTTGACTCAATTCTCATAGACGAAGCAAGAACTCCTCTTATCATTTCGGGTGAGGGCGACACTTCCTCGGAAATGTACACAAAGGCAGACAAGTTTGCCGCAACGCTGACAGCTCACGTCATAAAGGAGCTTGACAACAAGGAAAGTCAGGAAGAAATTTCCGGAGACTACATTGTTGACGAAAAGAAAAAAACCGTTGTTCTCACCTCTGAAGGTGTCAAAAAAGCAGAAACGTATTTTGGCGTTGAAAACCTTTCGGATCCCGAAAATATCAACCTTTCAAATCATATAAACCTCGCAATAAGAGCAAGAGGAAGCATGAAGATAGACGTCGATTACGTTGTCAAGGACGGCGAGGTCCTTATAGTCGATGCCTTTACGGGAAGAATTATGCTCGGCAGACGTTTTTCCAACGGTTTGCATCAGGCAATAGAAGCAAAGGAAAAGGTAAGGATAAAGAACGAGTCAAAAACTCTTGCAACAATCACCTTTCAGAACTTCTTCAGACTTTACAAAAAGCTGTCGGGTATGACTGGTACTGCCCTTACGGAAGAATCGGAATTTCGTGAAATATACAACCTCGACGTTGTTGAAGTTCCTACCAACAAACCTATGATAAGAAAAGATTTGTCCGATGTTGTATACAGAACACAAAAGGGCAAATACGCTGCCATTGTCGAGCAAATCAAAGAGTGCCACGCAAAAGGTCAGCCCGTACTTGTAGGTACGGTTTCTATAGAAAAAAGTGAATTGCTCAGCGAAATTTTAAAGAAAAACGGCATTGCTCACACAGTACTCAATGCCAAGTTCCACGAAAAAGAAGCGGAAATTGTCGCACAGGCAGGTAAATTCGGAGCTGTAACTATTTCCACCAACATGGCAGGTCGAGGCACCGATATTATGCTCGGTGGTAATGCTGAGTATCTTGCAAAAAACGAAATGAAAAAGCAGGGATTTGATCAGGAACAGGTAAGCATTGCAACAAGTTTCTTTGAAACCGACGATGATGAGGTTCTGACACTTCGCAAAACCTACAATGATTTATATGCCCGTTTCAAAGCAGAAACTGCCCCCGAAGCCAAGCGAGTTGCAGAAGCAGGTGGTCTTTACATCCTCGGTACAGAACGTCACGAAAGCCGAAGAATAGATAACCAGTTAAGAGGTAGGTCTGGACGTCAGGGAGATCCCGGTGCGTCAAGATTCTTCCTTTCACTCGAGGACGATTTGTTAAGACTCTTCGGCAGTGAAAGAATTGCAGGCGTTGTAGAAAAGCTCGGACTTGACGAGCAGACTCCCATTGATGCGACAATACTGTCAAACACAATCGAAAACGCACAAAAGCGACTTGAAGAAATGAACTTTACACGCAGAAAGAACGTGCTTATATACGACGACGTCATGAACAAGCAACGTGAAATAATCTACAAGCAGAGAAGTGATGTTCTCGGCGGTGAAAACATAAAAGAACAGATTTCTTCCATGATAGACCAGTACGTCACAAACGCCTGCGGGGATTTCCTTTCCGGCGAAGTATTCGAGGATTGGAATCTTGACGGGCTTCGTGGTTATTTTTACGGAGTGCTTTGTACAGACGAGGATTTCAGATATCAGGGCGACGAAATAAACAAGGTAAACGCCGAGGACATAACAAACGAGCTTCTCTCCCGTGCCCGTAGCAGATACGCCGAGAAAGAGCTTCTTTTCCCGGACGGAGCTTTGCGTGAGATTGAACGCATTGTGCTTCTTAAAAACGTCGACAAGCACTGGATTGAGCACATTGATGCTATGGATGACCTTGAAGAAGGTATAGGTCTTCGTGCTTACGGACAAAAGGACCCCATAAACGAATACAGATTTGAGTCTGCAAATATGTTTGACGAAATGATAGACAGCGTCAAGGTGGAAACTGCCAAGATGCTTCTTACCGTTGTTCCTGCAACGCAGATAAACAATCCCGTTTCCCCGCGTTCTATGTCGGAGTCGAGAAAAAATATACCCGATAGTTCTGTTAAAGCACCGACAGTACGCCAGAACGTGTACGGCAAGGCGGCAAAACCCGACACTCAGAAGCACGAGCCTTTTGTAAAGGCTGCCTCCGACAAAATCGGACGTAACGACCCTTGTCCTTGCGGTAGCGGGAAAAAATACAAAAAGTGCTGCGGTCTTTCTCAGGACAACGAGGACTGAGACTGACTTTGCAGTCAAGGAGAAAAAATGGGATTTGGTTTAATTTTTCTCGGGTTTGTGACTCTGTTATTTTTTAAAATAGTGCCTATCGGTTTGCTTGGATCATACCTTATGTTCAAAGGGCTTTCAATGCTTTGCCCTTACGGAAAAAACTTCCGCAGGGCAAGGCTGTGGAGTGTCATCCTTGGCATATACTTCGCTTTTTACACATGCTTGTGGACTTTAAATGCGATAGGTCTTTTCAACTTCACACAAGTTCCTGTTCTTTTGTACACCGATGAGATTTTATACTATATTGTATTGACAATCTTTTGCTTCTATTTATACTCAGCCCTCGGGGACATAAGTGCTCAGGTGGGCTTTGAAAAGGGAGTAAAAAGAGAAAATCTCTGCAAGGCTTTTCTTTATGTATTTGCCATTGTCACCATTATGAGATTTATTCTTGTGTTTTTAAATTTAAACGCATATGTTTCAGCCCCGATTATGTTCTTTGAGCTTTTATGGCTTATCTGTTCGTGCGTGTACATATATTCCTGTTATATGATGATTGCAACTCAGGAAATTATAGATGACGAAAACAAAAAAATGAGACAGTACGATAAAAAGTATTCTATGCTCAAAAAGAAAAAAACTGATGCTAACAAAAAATAAAAACTGATATTCTTTTTGAAAGGAATTTTAAAAATGTTAAAACCCGGAATTTTAGGACGAGAACAAATGATAGTAAGCTACAGCAACAGTGCTGTATCCATGGGAAGCGGAACGCTTGAGGTTTTTTCAACTCCCGCCCTTGTGGCTCTTATGGAGTCTGCCGCCAATAATAGTGTTAAAAAGCTTCTCGATGCAGGAAAATGTACCGTCGGTGTTTCTATGAATGTAAAGCATCTTTCTCCCACACCGCTCGGACTTATCGTATCAAGCGAAAGCGAGCTAATTGAGGTTGACGGACGAAGACTTGTCTTTAAAATCACCGCCTTTGACTGTGCTGGTGTTATAGGAACTGCAGTTCACGAAAGAATGATAATTGACTCAAAGCCTTTCATGGAAAAAGCCAAGGCAAAAAACGGTAAAGTATTATGACAAACAGAAAGCATCTGCCAAAAACCGAGCAGTCAAAAAAAGAACTTGCTGCAAGAAAAAAAGCCGTCAAAAAGGTTATTTTAATAACCTTTATTGCCCTTGCTGTTTTAATCGCCGTATATCTTATCACGGGCTTTGCCGCAAATTCTCTCAAAAAACAGCGGACAGAGAAAGAAAAAGCTCCGATGACAGAGGAGGATTATTTGACAAAGTCCTTCAGGTCATATTACCCTGTCGATTACGATGCAGATTTATCTGCCGAGAGCGACTATATGAGTTTAAACAGACTCATTATGTACAAGTCACCAGAGGGCAGTATCTATGCCATTGACGAGCTTGATGCAAAATTTTTAAACGAGGGACACAGGTTTTTCAAAAAATATTTTGACATAGTCATCGGCGGAAAGACTGAGCTTTATCCTTCTTTGTTTTCCAAGGAATACAGAAAAAAGCCCACAGGTTTTGAAACCAATCCCGAGCGTGATTTTGACCCACAGAGAGTTTACGATATTCTCATAACCGAAATTGCAAGAACGGGCATCGACAATTCTTCCTACAAATACAACGGGCAGAATTGCATTTACGGTTTCTACAAGGTCGAGTTCAAGATATACAAGAACAGCGGTCTTTTCAGGCGTGACCTCGAGGAAGATTCTGTCCGTCCTTTGATATTTGAGCTTGTTACGCTTAATGCGTCTACTCCCGACGAGCAAACCTTTATTAAGGATATGTACTCTGAAAACAGTATTCTCGAAGAAAACAATCAGTAAAATTATTTGAAAACAAAAAGGAGGCAGTGTGGCTTTGGGATTTTCTCTTATTCTTACAGGTCTTATTTTCTTTTTCAATCCCCTTATAAATTTGCTTGACCTGTTGCCCGATTTTTTAGGCTGCATATTTATATACTTTGGTCTGTCAAAGCTTTCGTGTGTCGACGAGGATTTTCTTTTTGCCAGAAAGAGCATTTTGCGTCTTTTGCCTCTATCTGTCATAAAGTTTCTTTGTGGCTTTATGGTAAACGCAAGCCTTTCAGACTACGCTTTGCCTTTTGCGTTTATATTCGGTATACTTGACATAATTTTTATGCTTTCGTTTTTCAAATCGTTTTATTCGGGGCTTGACTACACAGGCAGGAGACTTGATTCTTGTCTGCCGTCTTCAAAAATATCCGAAGTATATACAATGTCACTTATTTTTGTTGTAGCAACAAGAGTGCTTGATTTTGTTCCGCAGATTCTGTTTCTTATAAAACAGGATATGGAGCTTGATTTAAGTCACAACGCCTCGTACAAAATGCCTATCGGGCTTGTGAAGCCGTATCTTACGCTTTTCTGTTTCATCTGCTCATTTATACTTGGAATTATCTTTATTGTTATGATAATTTCGTTCTTTAAGAAGTTGTTTTCTGACAAGAATTATGCCTGTGCCTTAAAGCAAAAGTACGAGACTTTTTTGTTTGACGAACACGATTCTGTTGTAAACAAAAGTCTGTCAAGGGCTTTTATGTTTATGATGGTCGGGGTTGTTTTTATTGTTGATTTTTCTGTTGATGCAATAAACATCCTCCCCTCGTTTGTTGCATTGTGTCTGTTTTATGCCTCATTTCTTACTCTTTCGAGACTGTGCAAAAAACGTTCTGGCACTGTTTATTTTATAATTTTCTCTGCCATATGTATTGCCAATTACATCTACTTTACGTTTGCAAGGCTTGAAATTAACCACAACTATTCGGCAGAAACGTTCCTTGAGCATAATTCCTCATTTTTTTCGTCGCTTTCTTCCATCTATGTCTCGGCGGCACTTTGTGTCTTACAAACTGTCGTATTTATAATTATGATTTTCAAGGTTTTAGCTCTTGCAAAAGAAGTATTCCAAAACGAAAGACGTTCTTCGTTTGTCGGTATGATTAAAGTGCAAAAGATAAGCTTTATCATATCGTTTGTGCTATCGGCAATAAGTCAGATTATCACCTCTGTTTTTGCTTATATTTCAAACAACGAGATAGTCTCGGACTACATTTCAAACAAAGCGTTTATACGCTCGGAAAAGGCGTATGAGCTGCTTTTGAGCAATCCCATGATTCGTACCTTTGAAAACCTTACTACCCTAAGCACGATAATAAGCATCTGCCTTATTGTAACAGTTTTATGGAATATTTACTATCTTGGAAAAACAAATCGTACAGTTTGTTGAGGTTGTGAAAAATGGAAATAAAACAATTTGGTGTCGGAGACACTCTGAATATGAAAAAGCCTCACGCTTGCGGAAAGAAATCGATGCAGATGAAAGTTCTTATGGTTGGTAGTGATTTGAAAGTCAAGTGTACCTCTTGCGGCAGAGAAATGATTGTGCCGAGAGTCAAGCTTGAAAAAAATATCAAAAGCATAATCCGAAAGGAAGATTAAATAAATGTTTGAAAATCTTGTACAGGCAAAGCAGCATTTTGAAGATATAACTAATATGCTTATGCAGCCTGAAATTATTACGGATACGGAAAAGTACAAAGCTCTTATGAAAGAGCATAAGAATTTGTCTCCTATCATAGAAAAGTACGACCAGTACACTTCAACTCTCGACAACATAGAGCAGGCAAAGCAGCTCTACGATGAGAGTGCGTCCGACCCTGAGATGCGTGCTCTTGCCGACGAGGAAATAAAAGACAGCAAAGCAAAGCTTGAAGAAATCACCTCCGAGCTTAGAATATTGCTTCTTCCCAAAGACGAAAACGACGACAAAAACGTTATCGTCGAAATAAGAGCCGGAACAGGCGGCGAGGAGGCAGCTCTGTTTGCTCACAGCATATACAGAATGTACTCTATGTATGCCGACAATAAAGGCTACAAAATCGAGATACTCAATCAGAACGAAACCGAACTTGGCGGTATAAAGGAAATCTCGTTTATGGTTGAAGGTGCCGGTGCATACTCAAGGCTCAAGTTTGAAAGCGGCGTTCACAGAGTTCAGCGTGTACCCGAAACCGAAACTCAGGGACGTATACACACAAGTGCAATAACTGTTGCGGTGCTTCCAGAGGCTGAGGAGATTGAAGTTGAAATAAATCCAAACGACCTTGAGGTTGACACCTACCGCTCCGGCGGTGCAGGAGGTCAGCACGTAAATAAAACCGACTCTGCCATAAGAATAACTCACAAGCCGACGGGTATTGTTGTTGAGTGTCAGGACGAGAGAAGTCAGTTCAAAAACAGAGACAAGGCAATGAAAATGCTAAGGTCAAAGCTGCTTGATGCAGAACGCACAAAACAACACGAGCAAATTGCCTCCGAGAGAAAAAGTCAGGTAGGCTCGGGTGACAGAAGTGAAAGAATAAGAACCTACAACTATCCGCAAAGCCGTCTTACCGACCATCGAATCGGTCTTACGCTTTACAGTCTTGAGAACATCCTCGACGGAAATCTTGACGGCGTTATTGACGCACTTATTTCGGCAGACAGAGCAGAAAAACTACAGAACAGTGAGTTTTAACCTATATGCTACTTGATAAAACACTAATTTTAAAGGTAAGCCCCGATTTATCGGGAAAAAATGATATTGAAAAACTGCAAAAAGCGGCGAAGATTTTAAAAAACGGCGGTCTTGTTGCTTTCCCTACTGAAACAGTTTATGGTCTCGGTGCAAACGCACTTGACAAGGATGCCGTTTGTTCAATCTTCAAGGCAAAGGGACGTCCTCAGGACAATCCGCTTATAGTTCACGTAAGTAA
>JAZQVQ010000155.1:0-4930 GCA_045631825.1 Eubacteriales bacterium
GATGGCGGTTGAACTGTAGTTGAACGACCATAGATTGGGTTTGATAGATTAGCACTAAATCCCCAACCTCCACTTACAGCATTAGTTCCGTTTGCTTTATGTGTGCAATTTGATGCATAATAAAACGCTCCGCCACATGCAACACCACCCGAATTAATGTCTGTCAACCAACCTGTAATATTCGGGAGTCCTGCCTCGTATTTATCTCCGATATTTTTTCCCGGTTGTAATAATCGTTGTGAAATGTTGTAATCAGGAATTCGGAATTCATCTGCCTCCTCACCGCCTGAATTAAAGTAGTTTCCTATTACAGAATGAAGTTTTTTGTAATCAACGATTTTTAAGACGTAACCATCACATGCAAGACAATCTTCGGGAACAATATTTACTGGAGCAACATATAAAATCCCGATTTTGTTTCTCGTTAATTTATTAAAATGGTATTCGTTTTGATTTACTTCATTTGTAACTAGATTTAGTATTTCCATTATTTACCTATTTGTATTTAATGCAGATGTGCACAGTTTGAGAGTTTGGTTGAACGGTTGAAGATTTACCGTAAATTGAATTAGAGCGTGAAGCATTAATATCAAAAGTAAAGGTTTCCATCGTAGAACCTGAGCCGCCATGGTCAGTGCCATAATCTTTTCCTTGTACAGCACCAGTAACAGCGGCTTCTGACTTGTAAATACCTGACCGCCAACTACCTGTTATATTAGGCAATCCTGCATTTATTTGAATTCCGACATTTGAATTTGGCTGTAAAAATCTGCCCGTAATATTATAATCAGGAACTCTAAATTCATCATCTGCCTCACTTCCAGAATTGAAATGTCTGCCAATGACTGAATAGAGCTTTTTATAATCAATGATTTTCAAAACATATCCATCGCAAGCAAGACAATCATCGGGAACAATGTTTACGGGAGCAACATATAAAATCCCTATTTTATTTCTCGTTAATTTATTGAAGTGATACTCGTTTTGATTAACTTCATTTGTAATCAGATTTACTATTTTCATTATTTGCCTATTTGTATTTAATGCAGATGTGTACTATTTGTGATGGCGGTTGAACAGTTTTTACATTATTTTTATAAATTGAACTTGAACCTGAAGCCTGAAGAGTTATGGTTGTGGCATAAGAGCTTCCTCCTGATGCACAGCTATGAGAACCGCTTTTGCCAGTAAATGCTCCTGTAACATTATTAAACCCTGCAAAAAGTCCTGTAAAAGTTCCTGTAATGTTTGGAAGCCCTGCGGCAATCAAATTACCTACCTGTGTTCCCGGTTGTAAAAATCTGCCAGTTATGTTGTAGTCAGGGACTCTGAATGTATCATCTGGATCATTTTCTTGATTAAATTGTTTTCCTATAATTTTGAATAAGTCCTCATAATCAATAATCAACAAAGAATATCCGTCACAAGACAAACAATCTTCAGGAGTGTAATTGGTCGGGTAAATAAATAATGTTCCAATTCTCTCTTTTGTCAGGATATTCTTGTGATAACCGTTTTGGTTAATGGTCGGTGTTTTCAATGTACTAATGTTTGTCAATGTTCATTCCTTATAAATTCTTAAGTTCTTCTCTTAAAATCACGACTCGGTTATTATAGTAATCAAGCCAAGTTTCACCCGTTGTTTTATCTTTAACAGACGGTTCGCAAATTGCTCGAATTCTTTTTGAATCAAGCTCCAAAAGTTCCGATTCAATTTCGGCTTTTCGAGCTTTTACTTCTTTTTCATGCAGAAATTGCCTGTATTCTTCTGTATCAGAAATATCTACAAGTTGATTATTAACTTGCTTATATTTTTCAGGGAATTTAAGAAGGTCGTTCGCAACTTCTTCTGTTACCTTTTGAAATCCTGATTTTACATTTCCTATATAATCTATTTTTGAAACCTCACGAGTTTCAATATTTATTTGTGTTTGACCTCTGAAGTCTGATTCAATTTCCCAATCTTCACCATTCCAAATTGCGACTTCATTGTCCTTTGTACTTGGTGGTTCTTTAAATGTAGCCATAGCAGGTAATAAATACTCCGATTGCCTGCGAGGGTTTTTTAATGCCGGATATTTACCGACAAACGCATTTCCCTCTGTGTTGTAACTGTAATAAAATTTTGTTTCCATTTTTCGCTCCTTTTAATTATTAGTTTTCGCCTCCCTCAAGAGAGAAGACACCTACGGGGACAAGATTTGTTTCTTGCCATATATTTAACAGATAGATATAGCTTGCCAACGGCTCAAGCACCTTAAACCAAATATCATTAGCCTGTTGATTATCAGGCTCAATCATTTGAGTAAAAATTGTGTTTGATAACGCCACAAGCGTATATCCGTCATCCTCATCCACCACAAACAAATTGAAGTTTCTTGTTTGACCTGCTTCAGGACACAAATCGACCACATCCAAAACTAAGTCCTCTTCAACCTCGTGAGTTTTACTTTGTGCTGTTGTATAAGTAAATGGTGCATGAGCAGTTATATAAATATGTGTTGTCGTATGCCCATTATATGTATAGGTTTCATTTTGCCCGATTGAAATTTTTGTTAAATTCAAGTAAGTTACAAATCCGATTGAATTTGTAAATTCCGCATCAGAAAAACATTCCGCTCCAATGGTAAGAGTGTTTTGAATATAAAAATCACCAATGTTGGTCGCAGAATAATGATTAGGGTTGTTTTCATCTTCGGTTAAAGTTTCAATATTACCGAATGCGATATAGTTTGTTGATGTATTAACCGCAACAATAGTACCTTTTGGAATTGTGAGTTCCGTATCAGCATAAACAATTCCGTCTTTTTCAAACTGATAATTCAATGCAGTATAGAAAATGCCAAGACCTGTGGCTGTATATTTTTCAACTTTGTCTGTTTCACAAGACAATAAATCAGGATTTCCTTTCACATCTAACCGACATGAGTTCAGGCAAAACGGTGTTAATATGCTTTTTGTGTCAATTTTAGGCAAGAAAGGAAGAGGAATTTTATTATTAGCATCGAGCGGAACATATCCCAAAGGTTGTCCTTTTTCTTCTAATTTTTGATAATCATTTTCAATATCAGTTAAGGTTTCGGTTAGTTCATCTCTTGTAATTAATTGAATATTTGGATTAACAACAAGCTCTGCAAGTTCTGAATTTGAAAGTTCAAGTTCAATTCTTATTGTTAATTGTTTAACCGTTCCGCTTTCAGGATCTTGTTTTGTTGTTTCAGGGAATTTTGTTATTACAAGTAGATTATTATCCGAGTCAAAAACACCTGCTTCTCTTACCGTAAATCCTCCAACGTTTGCAGGTACGGTTGTTACACAATAAAATTTATTATCTGACCATTCGCATTTTTCAATTAATCCTCGCCATACTTCATTACGCAGAGCGGTTTGATTTGTTTGAGGTGTATAATAATTGCCGTTACTATCGCCAAGTGCAATTTCATAAACATCAAACGGAACGCCGTCTCTTATACTTTCTAATTGTTTTGTTGCACCAATATCGGTGACTAATGAATAAAAATCGTTACTCATTTATGTGCCTCTTGAATTTACTGTTATTGTTTCTTCTTCGACTAATGCAGAATATGCATACATTTTAGATTTGGATGACAGATGGAACTGTATTTCCTCAAGCCAAGACCTTTCATTTTTATATTCATTTATCAGAGCAATTAATTTGTTTTCGGTTTCTTCATTAATTGATCTGTTAAAAATCTGTAAAATTACTTTGAAATAATAAGGTTGTCCGCCATAGTTAAACCATTCTTCAACATTACCTACTATATTCAGGGTTTTAAATATCTCTTCAATAGCGAATTTTGTACCTTTATAGCGGTGCATTTTTATTGATGATTTGATTAAGTTTCTTTTTTCAGTATCGCTTAATGCCTGTAGCCAACCTTCGTTTCCTGTAATGTGATATTGTTCTGCTAAATGTGGCAATGCATCAGCCGGCACATTGTCTATTATTGAGATTAAAATACATTCCAAATCTAAATCTTTGAATCGTTCCTCACAAATCTCATCAAATATTTTTAAATTAATGTCATTTATAGGTGCAAGAGACTTACTCATTAGCATAACCTCCGACTGTTATTTCAAAATTAGTTAAATTTGCCCATTCGTTTTCCTGAAGTTCTATGTCATCAGGAATATCAACCACGACTTTGAAAACTCCATAAACGCTGTTCAAAATAGAGATTATTTGAGTTTTAATAACACTTTTTCCGAGTTTTGCAGAAAGCTGATTTTTATATTCTGCTAACTTTGCGTTTATGGTTGTTAAAACGCTTGTTTCATCAGCATCTTTATATAAATAAATTGTTGCCCTTATATTAAAATCGTGTTTTACGGGGGATAAAACTTGAACATAATCCGTTAAAGGTCTTATTTTATCGTCAGATAAATAATTTAATACAATATCTAAAACGTCTTGCGTTGGATTTCCCTCTTCTGTTAAAGGATAAATATTAACCACTCCCGGAGACGGAGAAGTTATTGCAACATCTATTATTGATTGATGTGCTGTTAATGTGTGATAACGATATGCAACACGACTTCCTGCATTTGAGAATTTTTCAGGAGCCTGTCTTATTCTGTCCCTTAAATTATCGGCTTCCTCATCATCCGCACCGCCCGATGAAATCGTTGTGTTTTCAACTTTTGAGATATAACTCAATGGTGTGATTAAATTATTTATTGAGCCGATAATATAATTATTTGATGCTGCTCCTGTGCTTTCACAAGTTGCTTTTACGGAAGCATTTAAGTTTCCTGCATTTATAATTACATCTTGGTTTGTCTGAAATACAAACAATCCGTCTTTTGTTTCAACTTCAGTTCCCTGCGGAATCGTAAAATCAAAATCAAGTGCATTATCAAGACTGAATTTTAATGTTGTTATTGATGAACTTGCAAGTAATTGTTCAAC
>JAZQVQ010000156.1:0-7856 GCA_045631825.1 Eubacteriales bacterium
AAGGTATCAAGTCCGATGATAAAGGTGAAAAGCGTAAAAAGTTTTTCTCAGCGGGTACCAAAACAGGAATGGTCGCAACAGGAGCGGCAGTCGGTGCAGGTATCGGTTCCTTATTCGGTGGCGTTGGTGCTGCACCCGGTGCTCTTATTGGTGCGGGTATCGGTGGTGTCGGTGCTTTATTCGGCGGTTCCAAGTTAAGCGAAAAGTTCGCTGAATGGACTGAAGAAGGCGGAGCACTTGATAAACTGAAAGAATCCGTCACAACATTTTTCTCGGAAACAATCCCCGAAAAGTGGAACGAATTTTGGACGGGTGTTGGTGATTTCTTCACCGAAACCATTCCTTACGGTATTGGCTTTGCGGTTGCCAAGATTGAAACTTTCTTTACCGAAACGCTCCCGGAGAAATGGGACGAATTTTGGACAGGAGTAGGCGAGTTTTTCACCGAGACAATTCCTGCAGCTTGGGAAACTGTAAGCTCCAAAGTATCAGAGTTCTTCACAGAAACATTACCGACTAAATGGGAAGAGTTCTGGACGGGTGTCGGAGAGTTCTTTACTGAAACACTCCCCGCCGCTTGGGAAATTGTGTGGGGAAAAATAACAACATTTTTCACCGAGACTATTCCCGAGAAGTGGGATGAGTTTTGGGAAGGCGTTGGAGAGTTCTTTACCGAAACGATTCCGACAGCAGTTGAAACAATCGGCGCAAGCATTGAAACATTTTTCACAGAAACAATACCCGGTTACATTGACAGCCTTTGGAGTGGCGTTAAAACTTGGGTTAGTGATAAGTGGAGTACCCTCACAAGCAGTTTTAAAAGCGGTTATGAGGCAGGAAAAGGCGGAGACGGTAAGAAAGCCGACAAGAATGCCGCAGGCGGTTATATCGGCTCTAAAACGCTCTCTTGGTTGGCTGAGGAAGGTACACCCGAAATGGTTATCCCGCTCGGCGCACACAGACGAGGACGAGGTATTTCTCTTTGGAAACGAACAGGTGAGTTACTTGGTATTACTCCGCAGAAAAACGCTCTTGGCGGAATAGTAGGCGGTTCGGGTACCTCTTCAAGTACTTCAACACCTTCCGTTAGTGCATCATCAGCGGGTAGCATTTCCGTATCTGTTGGAAATATCACTTTTGATATTAAAACATCGGGTGATTCCACAAACATTCTTCAAGCGATCCGTGAGCAGAGCGAGGAAATTGCTGACGTGGTTGCAGGCGCAATCGCAGAAGGTCTCCGCAAACAGTATCAAAACACTCCATTATCAGCGAGGTAAACTATGTCTATTGATATTTTTCTTACAAACACAAGAACAAAGCGAAAAATACAATTCCCTTCGTTACCCGCCGAAGTTGTATTTACAAATGCAACGAAATACGCAACATATAGCATTCTCGGTTTGGGGGACATAAGTCTCCCAAACGGACGGGAATTGTGCGGGTTCTCTTGGGAGGACACCTTTTACGGAGAAGCTCGAAAGGATTTTCCGTTTATCCGAAATTGGATAGCACCAAAAGAAATTACAGCGGTATTAACGGAATGGCGCGATAGCGAGGATGTTTTAAAGTTAATAATAACGGAAACGCCTATCAATCACGATGTTACACTTGCTTCCTTTGAAGCGAAGCCTACGGGTGGTTTCGGTGATTATCAATATTCAATCTCTTTTATCGAATACAGAGAACCTACTGTTTCGGTTGGCAAAAACACATCTCTCGCAAAGCAAACAAAACGTTCGACAAATAACGCTTCTACCAAAACACACACCGTTGCATCCAAAGATACACTTTGGAAGATTGCACAAAAATACTACGGTAGCGGGAGCAAATATACCGCTATTTACAATGCAAATAAAGAAACGATTGAATCCGTTGCTAAAAAGCACGGATATAAAAGTTCAAATAACGGGCATTGGATATTTCCGGGGACCGTTTTAACAATCCCATAAGGAGAGGGAGAAAGTGAACGCAAAACCGATAAATTCAATTTATACAGCAATCGCCGTAACGAGTGATGGCACCACTTACCGCCTTCAGAATATAACTACTTCACTCTCCTTATCTGAGGGCAAAAGCGAACTTGCACAAAAAGTTAGTATTAGCCTTATGAATATTAAGGTAGGAGCAACACTACTTTCTAAGATATTAGTCAAAGGCGTTCGCCTTTTTGTCTATGCAAACAGCGGAGAAGGAGAAAAAGAGGTTTTTCGCGGGGTTATATGGGAGGACGGCTTTGTAAGTGATGTCTCCAAAGATATTAACCTTGTAGCCTACGACCATCTTATTTACACGCAAAAAAGCAAAGGGTGTATGTATTTCTCTTCGGGTAAAAGCTCTGAATCTATCACAAGAGAAATAAGCAACGAGTGGGGCTTATCGCTTAAATATAATTATGAAAGCATTACACACCCCAAAACACCGCTTAACAATATGCCTATTTCAGATATGTATATTGAAACACTTGATGCAGTCAAAAAACAAACAGGTGTGAAATATGTCATTCGAAGCATTCAAGATGTTGTTCATATAAACGCCTATGGTTCAAACACAGATGTTTATACGTTTGAGCAAAAAAAGAATGTGGTGAGTGTAAGCGGAACTTCTACCCTTGACGGTATGGTAACGAAAGTCATAATCACAGGAAAAGAAGATGATGACGAACGAGTTCCTATTGAAGCAACCCTTAAAGGCTCGAATATCGACCAATACGGCACGCTACAAGAGATTATAACAAGGAACGAGGGTACAACCCTTGCCGATGCTAAAAAAGAGGCAGAAGAGCTTTTAAAGGAAAAAGGAGAGCCTATCGAAACATATTCCGTTTCTGCTCCCGATGTTCCGTGGGTACATAAAGGTGATCTTATCAAATTAATCACGGAGGAACTCTCCGGGGATTTCTATGTACAAGGCATAACACACGATGCCGCAACGAAAACGATGGAAATGGAGGTTGAGAGGAAATGAGCAAAGGTACCGAAGCTTTAGGTAATGTTCTGAACGTGCATATGCAGGATGTTAACGACTTTGGAAAAAGAAACCCGGTTAACCAGTTGGGGACTATAACGAGCGGACGTGGTCTTAAACTTGACGGCATTCCTTACACCATACCCCAAAGTGATTATATGGTTTCACGCTCCGCTCTACTTTCCTTAAGTGCCGATATGCCTTCCTGTTTTCGACCTATACAGCAGGGAGACCGTGTCCTTGTTGCAATGGTAGGAACTGAACCGATTGTCATTGATATCGTTATTCCCGCAAATGCGGGAGCGTTTGGAGGTTAATCTATGGCGAACTTATTACCAATAAACTATACGAGCGACAGTCAAGTTTTAAGTGAATCTGTTGTAAGCGAGGAAGAATTCACAGGTTACAGGGAAAGTGCCTTCTTTGATTTTAGCAGCGGCGATTTTTTAAGAAACGGTGCAAATCAAATCTTAAGAAGCTCGGGTACAGATGCATGGATACAGTGGTGTATTAAAGCCATCAGCACTCCCCGTTTTAGTTGTTTAGCATATTCCACCGATTTCGGTATTGACACCGAATCCCCTTTTTCCGCTACCACCAAAAGCGAAGCAGAGAGCATTTTTACACGAGAAATAACGGAAGCTCTCAAAGCTGACCCCTATAGCCGTTTAAATTACATTGAATCAATCGTGTTCGAATGGAAAGAAGATACGGCTGTAACAATCTCTGTGGTTGCAGTAGGTATAGATGGTAACACTATCGAACTAACGGCCACATTGTCAAAAGAGAGGTAACTATGGATACTTTTACACTTCCACAATTTTTACAAAATCAATCGGCAGATGAAATCCACCGCCGTATGTTGCAATCTCTTCCATACGACATTGATAAATCGGAAGGGCAGTTTGCTTGGGACTACACACGCCCTACGGCTCTTGAAAAGTCACAGTTTGTTGAATTTCAGCTGTCGCAGGCTATACAGTTAATCACTCCCCGTTTTGCATATGGCGAATGGCTTGATTTACACGCGGAAACTCGCGGTATAACAAGAAAGGGAGCGACATTTGCAGAAGGCATAATCACCGTAACAGGAGCAGAGGGAATAACCATTCCGTCCGGCTCTATCTTCTCTACAGAAAGTATTAACGGTGAACCTTCCGTTGACTTTATTACAGTTCAAGATGCAACTATTTCCGAAACGGAAACAGTTGATATTAAAATTCAATGCACAGTTGCAGGAACGATTGGAAATGTACCAAGCAACACGATTGTCTTAAAATCGAATAACATTTCAAAAATTACTTCTGTTAAAAATGCCGATGTTTTACTCGGGGGAACAGAAGAGGAAGACGATGAAAGTTTACGCTCAAGAATAATGGATTATGACAAATTACAAGGCGTTTCCTTCGTTGGAAGTACCTCAGATTATAAGCGTTGGGCTATGAGCGTTGACGGTGTTGGTAATGCTGTCGTAATTTCTGCACAAGATGATTCGGGTCTTGTTACACTTATTATCACCGATTCCGAACATAACCCCGGCTCAGATACTCTTTGTCAAAACGTATATAACTACATTATGCGACCCGACAACAAGGATGAGCGCCTTGCCCCTGTTAATGCTTATCTGTCCGTATTACCGCCCCAAACACTTAATTTCGCGGTTACAGCTGGTGTGGAGATAGACGGCACAACAACTATTGAGGAAGTCAAAAAGGCTTTCTTTGCCGATATGAAATCTTATCTTGTAACCGCAGCGGATGATAACGAAGTGAAATACTCCCGCGTTTATTCAATTCTTTCAAAAATAAAAGGCGTAGTGGACCACAAAGACCTTCTTATTAACGGAAGTGCTTCTAACATTCCGATTACGGTTGAGCAGCTTCCCACAATATCTCTCGATGATATTACCTTCACACAGACGGCGGTATAAGAGGTGAGAGTATATGTCATATAAAACCGAATTAATGGAGCAAATCCTTACAAGCCGAGAAGCTCAAATCATCATTGATTATGTTAGTCCCGTTTACGGTGAATCATATATCGGATTATGGCTTTTTCAAGTAATCGGTGCAGAACTTGATGATATGCACGATTGGAGTGAAGATTTTTATAATCAAGTCACCCCGCAGACAGCAACATGGGCTCTTGATTATTGGGAAAAAGAATACGATATCGTTCCCGAGGCGGATTGGGACCTTGAACAACGTCGGCAGAACATTATAAGCAAGATGAAATATCGTGCACCAATGAACCCAAATAAAATTGAGGACTTGGCCTCTGCTATCTTGGGTGTACCTGTTGACATTGTGGAAAACACAGGCAAAAACACTTTTTCTGTTTACGTTCGAAAAAATGTCAGCGAGGAAAAAGTCGCACGAGCAAAGCAGGAAATTGACAAAGTAAAACCCGCTCATCTGATTTACAACATACACGTTGCCGAATTAAGAGAAGCGGAAATCCAAACAGCTGTAACGATGGTTGCAGAAGTTAATAAGAAATACATCGTGGAGGTGTCATAAATGAGTTCTTGGAGCAATGCTACGATAACGGAAAAGGGATATGCCCTTCAAGCCAAATTAACGGCAATCGGCGAAAGTCTCCATATAACGAAAGCAGTCAGCGGTTCGGGAAGAGTAACAGCGGGACAGCTTGTTAGCCAAACAGCAATAACAGACCCTGTTCAAACCTTGCAAGTAGAGGTGTTCACCTACGAAAGCGAAAACGAGACTGCATCCCTTAAAGTGATGTTAAGCAATTTAGAACTGCAGAACGGCTACACATTGAATCAAATCGGCATTTTTGCCGAAGATCCCGACGAGGGCGATATTCTGTATGCCATTGCACAAGTTGACGTGGGAGAAAGCATCCCCTCAATTACTACACAGCCCGCAGGCTTTACGTGTGAATGGGAATTCCATTTCGCTTTTACAAACGCAGGAAATATAGAAATCACCATTGACCCCGATTCGTTCCTCACACTCTCAGCGGGTGACAATCGATATGTTGCCAAAGAAGTGTTCGAAAATACACCTTCAGTCGTTATAGTTCCTGTTGGTGAGTACATCCCTGTCGAGGAGCGAAAAGAAAACTCCGTTTATTTAATAATGCTGTAAAATCACGTATTCAACGGTACCTCGGTACTGATGAAATATATTTATTTGAAAGTGAGGAAAAAACTATGACAATCAACAAAGTAGGTTTAAAATTCGGTAACATGGCGTTGCGAAAAGTAACAGAGTTACTTGTTTTGCATCACCAAGGAGCTACAGCAAGACAGACAGTTAAGCAGATTCACGATTACCACAAGAACTCAAAAGGTTGGGCAGGTATCGGATACCATTTTTATGTAAGAACAACCGGGGAGATTTTTGAAGGTAGACCGATAGAGTATGTAGGCGCTCACGCTTACGGACATAACAATAATTCAATCGGTATCTGTTTCGAAGGCAATTTTGAAATTGAAAAAATGTCTGAAGCTCAGAAGGAAGCAGGTAAATGGCTTGTTTCTTATATCTTAAATAAATACCCCACTATCAAAACCATCAAAGGTCACAGAGATTTAATGGCGACCGCTTGCCCCGGCAAAAACTTTCCTTTTGCTGAAATTGCAAAAGGAATCACCTCACCTCCTGTTGTTGAAAATACAACAGCCACAACTACAGATACAGTTTATGTGGTGAAGAAATATGATACCCTTTCAAAAATTGCCGAAAGATATAATACAACGTATCAGAAGCTCGCTGAATACAACGGCATTAAGAACCCCAACGTTATATACGAAGGGCAGAAAATTAAAATCCCCTCAAACTCTTCTGCAGCGAAAGAAGTAAATCTTTTTGAAAAGGGCAGAAAAATCATACTTAATGATGCGAACCTTTACCCGAATGCTTCTTCTAAAAATGCAACAAAAACAATCAGCGGTACCTACTACATATATGACGGTATTAACGTTGACGGCAAATATCGTATAACGAACAGTGCAAGCCGAGTTGGTAAGAAGCCTATCGGTGAGAATGTAACAGGCTTTATAAAAAAAGCAGACATTAAATAAAGGAGAAACTCGTATGGCAGACCAATTAAGACACATTAAAATGGGGCTTGTTGCCTTTGTTTCCGCTTTATCTGCATTTTTCGGTTGGTACGGTTGGATAGTCATTATGTGGATATCCCTTATGGTTATCGATTGGATTACAGGTTCACTCGCCGCTCACCGTAACGGAACTTGGGAAAGTTCAAAGGGGCGTGACGGCATTCGTCATAAATTCGGGTGTATAGTCGTCGTTCTTACTGCAGGGGTTCTTGATATCGTAATTGGCCTGCTTATAGACCGTATCCCAAACATTGGGTTTAATTATTCCGTTGCAATGTCTCTCGTAGTCCTCATATGGTACATCTTAACCGAGATGGGCTCCATTATTGAAAACGCGGGGAAACTCGGTGCTCCAATACCGAATTTCTTAGCAAAAGGGATAAAAGCCCTCAATCACAAAGTAACAACCTTCGGAGAAAGTATGACGGGGGAATATGACGATGATGCAAAAGGAAACGACAACACCGAAAAAAACGTTAAGTGAACTTGCTGAAGAATATGAAGAAAATGTTCGTATTCTTGATGAGCAAATTCAAAGAAGAAAAGAATTGATGAAACAATACAATCCTTACTCAACTCGTGCCGCTGACTTATCAGTTGATATAGCCATGCTTAAAGAAATGAGAACGGAGCAGATTTTCTTGGCAAAGTACTTGAAAAATTATTACAAAAAATAAAAACCCGTATTGCAGGGGATGTGTACATTCCCTGCTGAACGGTTTTTATAAAACCAATTAAAAGGAGAAATGTTTTATGGATTTCACTACTCTTTTAACAAACGCTATTAAGCCCGAACTTC
>JAZQVQ010000157.1:0-6862 GCA_045631825.1 Eubacteriales bacterium
ATATTACATCAAACAAAGAACACAAAGTTATATATTACGCTTTTAAAAAAACTAAAATTTCCTGCCAATCTCAAACAACCTTGATTCAAGATCAAGACAGTTTGGAAGAATTTATAGGAATTAAAAACAAACTTTCACAAAATTTAATCAAAATTTCCTCCAAACGTCTTGTAAAATTTGCACCAAAGGGAAGTCCCCAGAAACCGTAGGTGTCTGGGGCGTCTTCCCCATACTTTTCGGCGACGAGAAAAGTAGCTCCTCCGCGGATAGCGGGCGGTATTTGCTGCGGTCAGCAAAAAACAGACTAAGAGGAATAAAGCTCCCTTGCAGAAGTGGAAAAACCCCCGCTTAACAAAAAACAGACTAAGAAGATGAAAACTCCTCCCACGGAATTGAAAAAAATCTCCCTCAACCATAAGTTTCCCAAAACTAATCCTTTACAAAAACCCATATTTATGATAAACTAAAAAAGATATATGTTAAAGGCAGGACTTGGAAATGAACGAAAAAATAAAGGCAATGAAATATCTTAAAAAAGTGACAAAACCCTCACGATATACAGGTGGAGAGCTTGGCGAAGTTATAAAAAACAAAGAAAACATACAGGCACGATTTGCCTTTTGCTTTCCCGACACTTATGAAATAGGAATGTCAAATCTCGGAATAAAGATTCTCTACGATTGTCTTAATTCTCAGGACAATATCTGGTGTGAGCGTTGTTTCGCTCCCTGGCCGGATATGGGACAACTTCTCAAAGATAAAAATATTCCTCTCTATGCCTTGGAGAGTGGTGACGCACTTGGTGAGTTTGATTTTATAGGCTTTACCCTGCAATACGAGCTGTCTTATACAAACGTACTTTATATGCTCGACCTTGCAGGTCTTCCGCTTCTTGCAAAGGACAGAACTGACGATATGCCTATAATAATTGGAGGCGGACCTTGTTCGTACAACCCTGAGCCTGTTGCTGATTTTTTCGACATCTTTTCCATAGGCGAGGGCGAAAACAGCCTTGTTGAAACAATCAATCTTTACATCGAATACAAAAAGACTCATAAAACATTCGATAAAAAAGACTTTCTGCGTCAGGCAAGTCATCTTAAGGGCAACTACGTACCTTCTTTCTATGAAGTCAAGTATGACGACAAAAGTTCTCTCATTTCAAGTGTTACCCCCATTTTTGACGACGTACCTGCGTTTGTCGAGAAAAATTGTATTTCGGATTTTGACAAGGCTCAGTTTCCCGAAACACTGCCTGTTCCGTACACAGAGGTAGTACACGACAGAATTATGCTCGAATGTGCAAGAGGTTGTATGCGTGGCTGTCGTTTCTGTCAGGCAGGTATAATTTACCGCCCGTACAGAGCAAAAAGTGTCGATACGCTTGACAGTCAGGCACAAAAGCTTTACAAGTCCTCAGGATATGAGGAAATATCCTTAACCTCGCTGTCGATAAGTGATTTTCCACGCCTTATGAAGCTTGTTGATTCTGTGAAAGAGTGGACGGACAACAAAAAAATATCGCTTTCTCTGCCCTCTATGCGTATAGATTCCTTTGAGGCAGAGGTTATGAAAAAAGTTCAGGGTGTAAGAAAAACAGGTCTTACCTTTGCACCAGAGGCAGGCACGCAAAGACTTCGTGATGTTATAAACAAAAATCTGTCCGAGACAGACATTCTTTCTGGTTGCGAAAATGCCTTTAAAGCAGGAAGAACAAACGTAAAGCTGTACTTTATGAACGGACTTCCCACTGAAACCGACGAGGACATTGTGGCAATTGCATCTTTGGCTCAAAAGATTGTCGATTTGTTTTACCAGAACGCCGAAAAACCCAAAGGCAGAGGTGTTGAAGTTACAATTTCCGTGGCATGCTTTGTCCCCAAACCTCACACTCCGTTCCAGTGGTTTGGTCAGGACGAACTTGAAGAGCTTATAAGAAAACAAAAGCTGCTTGGACAATCTATTCATTCAGGCAAAATAAGATACAACTGGCACGAGGCAAAGGTGAGCAGAATTGAAGCGGTATTTGCAAGAGGAGACAGACGTCTGTCGGCAGCCCTTGTAAATGCATACAACGACGGTGCTTACTTTGACGGCTGGGACGAATTTTTCTCTTACGAGCGTTGGATAAACGCTATCGAAAAAGCCGGACTTGACGCTTCGTTCTATGCAAACCGCCACCTTGATTTAGACGAATGTCTGCCCTGGCAGCACATAGAATGTGGCGTGACAAACGAATTTTTGAAAAACGAATGGCGTCTTGCAAATTTGGGCAAAACCACGCCCGACTGTCTTACCAAATGCTCAAACTGCGGAAGTGCAAAATTCGGTGCGACTCTTTGCACAAAACGCTGTATTGACCCGAACAAGCAGGAGGAGGAATAATCTTTTATGAAAACATTCAGAATTGTATTTGACAAACACGGTCCTCTTGTATTTGTTTCGCATCTTGATTTCTCACACTTCTTTGTAAGGGCAATAAAGCGAGCCGACCTTCCGCTTAAATACTCCGAGGGGTTTTCTCCTCACCCAAAGGTAGTTTTCGGGCTTCCGCTGTCTGTGGGTATGAGAGGAATGGCAGAACTTGTGGACATAACTTTAACCGACGATAATCTGACGTGCAAGCAAGTGTCCGAGCGTATAAGTGCAGCTATGCCAAACGACGTTGACATCATCGACGTTTACGAGGCAAATGTAAAGCTTGGGAAAATCACAAGTGCCGAGTACGAAATATGCTTTGAAAATTTTGTCGGAGAAAATGACAGAATTCTTGCCTGTCTTGAAAATCCACCGGACGTGACTAAGAAAACCAAGAGTGGCACAACTAAAACTATAGAGTTAAAGCCACTTATCAAAAGCTTTGATTGTCAGACAAACGGCAATATTACAACACTTACACTTGTCCTTGCAGCCTCGGGTGACAATTATTTAAACCCCGAACTTGTACTGTCCTCGATATCGTCTTACGGCATAGATTTTCCGGAGGAGTACACTGTGACAAGAACAAAAATTCTTTTTGAATGAAAGTAAAAAAGGTGAAATTATGGAATACTTTGCCGGCAGCATTGACGTTGCCGTTATAGGAGCAGGCCACGCAGGTATTGAGGCAGCCCTTGCAAGTGCAAGACTCGGCTGCAAAACGGTACTGTTCACAATAAATCTCGATGCAGTTGGAAATATGCCCTGCAATCCCTCTATAGGCGGTTCGGGAAAAGGTCATCTTGTCTATGAGCTTGATGCCCTTGGCGGTGAAATGGGAAAAGGTGCCGACGTTGTGTGCTTACAGAGCCGTCTTTTAAACAGAGGTAAAGGCCCTGCAGTTCATTCGCTTCGTATGCAGGCAGACAGAGTTAAATACAAAAGCTATATGAAGTCCGTTATAGAACAAACCGACAACCTTGTGCTTCGCCAATCCGAGATAGTTGACGTGCGAAAGGGCGAGGACAGTATGTGGCTTTGTGTCACAAAGTACGGGGCTATATGGCAGACAAAAACTGTTGTTTTCTGTACGGGAACTTATCTTGACGGAAGAATCATTGTCGGAGACGTAAGCTTTGAGGGCGGCCCTGACGGTATGTATGCTGCCATAGGACTTACCGACTCATTACGTAAGCTCGGCGTGCCGATGATGCGGTTCAAAACGGGAACACCCGTCAGAATTGATGCAAAAACCATAGATTACAGTCAGCTTGAACGTCAGGACGGAGACGAAAATCCTGAGCATTTTTCAAGTTTAACTGAAAATTTTGAGGGTAGCCTTGACACAATTCCCTGCTATATTTGTTACACAAACGAGCAAACTCACGAAATTATAAGGCAAAACATCCATCGTTCTCCCCTCTATTCAGGTCAGATACACGGCGTAGGTCCGAGGTATTGTCCGAGTATTGAGGACAAGGTTATGCGTTTTGCCGACAAAACACGTCATCAGCTATTTGTCGAGCCTCTCGGACGTGACACAAACGAAGTTTACCTTCAGGGCTTTTCTTCTTCACTTCCTGAGGACGTTCAGATACAGATGCTCCATTCAATAAAGGGACTTGAAAACGCAGTTGTTATGAGAATAGGTTATGCAATTGAGTACGACTGTTGTGACCCGTTATCACTCAAGGCAAGTCTTGAATTCAAAGATTTGCCGGGACTTTTTGGAGCAGGGCAGTTCAACGGCACTTCGGGGTACGAGGAAGCGGCAGTTCAAGGACTTATAGCGGGAATAAATGCCGCCAGACTGTGTCAGGGCAAGGAGAGTATAACTCTGACACGTGATTCGTCTTACATCGGAACTTTGATTGACGACCTTGTGACAAAGGGTACAAATGAGCCATACAGAATTATGACATCACGTTCTGAGTACCGTCTGCTTCTTCGTCAGGACAACGCGGACAGACGTCTTACGCCACTCGGTCACGAAATCGGACTTATCGACGACGAAAGATACGAAAAATTCCTTTTAAAGAAGCAAACAATCGAAAATGAAGTCGAAAGGATAAATTCTGTTTATCTCGCCCCGACAAAGGAGCTTGCAAACATTCTTGAAGAGAGAAACTCTACTCCCGTAACTACGGGTATATGCCTTGCAGAGCTTATACGTCGTCCCGAACTTGACTATGAATGTCTTGCACCTTTAGATAAAAACCGTCCCGAGATACAATCTTCATCAGTACGTAAAGCCATTGAGGTTGAGGTCAAGTATGACGGTTATATCAAACGCCAGATTCGTGAAGCCAAGCGGTTTGAAAAGCTTGAAAACCACAAGATTCCTGCAGATACAGACTATTTTTCAATCACCGGTATACGTGCCGAAACCAAGCAAAAGCTATCTCAGATTAAACCAACGAGCATAGGTCAGGCATCGAGAATATCGGGCGTAAGTCCTGCAGATATTCAGGTGCTTATGATTTATTTCGGTATACAGTAATGAGTGAAATTTTAAAGAAGATTTGTGAAGATAGTAGCTTTTTGTATGAAAGGTCGCTTGAGTATGCAGACAAGGTAAAGCCGGTTTACTCAAGAGAGCTTGAGGACTTATTCTTTGACGACAGAATATGTACAAGTGACGGAAAAACTCTTTTGTTTGCCGACTCTTTTTACCCGGGTGATTTTTATAAGATTGCAAAGAGGCAGTTTGATAAACTCGGCATTTGTCACAGAGATGGTTTTTTTGGATTGTATCTTATGTTTTTTGACAGGTCGTTTGAACTGTGCGAAAAAATCGGACTTGACGAAAAAATCCTTGAGGATACTCTCTGTGTTGTTTTGAAGAATTTTTACGAAAGCTGTGACGATTTTTTTGATTACATCTTTTGTGCAAACTATGTCCGTCTTAGCTTTCTTCGCATTGGTGGCTTTGATTTTCAGCATACGTACTTCACCTTTGAAAAGTGCGTACGTATCGGTACAAAGGTTTTTGACAAAAAACAAAGAGCTGTGCTTTTGCACATTCCTGAAAAATGCGATTTGTCCGAAAAATCACGGCTTTGTGCCTATTCGCTTTGCAGAGAGATTTTCGGTCCCTGTCTTTTAGTCTGTAATTCGTGGTTGCTATATCCGGAGCACAGGAAAATGCTTGGTAAAGGCTCAAACATACTCTCGTTTTGCGATGATTTTGAAATTGCAAACGTATACGAAACATACGATTACACGGAGCTTTTCCACGTCTTTGGAAAAGGAGCAAATTACAAAAATGTGCCATCTTTACCGTGCTGGACAAGTCTGCAGAAAGCATACATAGGGCGAATAGAAAAAGCACTTCCCGTCGGAAGTGCAATAGGTATTCGATATATTGAATAACAAAAAGCACTTGGAGTTTGTTTTCCTCAAGTGCTTTTACTCTTTTTACGTATTTTAATTACTGAGCCGCATCAACAATTATGCCAAAATCAGCACTCTTTAATGAAGCACCACCGATAAGTCCTCCATCGACGTTTTCACAAGCAAGAAGCTCTGCACAGTTCTTTGCATTCATAGAACCACCATACTGAACGATTGTCTTCTGTGCAACTGCGTCACCATAAAGCTCTTTTACAACATTTCTTACAACGCCGCAAGCCTCGTCAGCCTGCTCTGTTGTAGCAACCTTTCCTGTTCCGATTGCCCATACGGGTTCGTATGCGATAATAACGTTTTCCATCTGCTTTTCGGTTACGCCAAGAAGGTCAACCTTTGTCTGCTTGCCGAGAACTTCATTTGTTATTCCCTGCTCACGTTCCTTTTCAAGCTCACCAACGCAAAGAATAACCTTAAGGCCTGCCTCAAGAGCTGCCTTTGTTCTTGCATTTACAGTTTCATCTGTCTCTGCAAAATACTGTCTTCTTTCGCTATGACCGATTATAACGTACTCAACACCCATTTCTGTAAGCATATCAGCTGCCACTTCGCCTGTGTATGCTCCGTTTGGTTCAAAATGTACGTTCTGTGCACCTATCTTTATATTTGTTCCCTTTGCAGTTTCAATAGCAGCGTGAAGGTCAACAAACGGAACACAGCAAATAATATCGCAATTATCTTTTCCTACAACAACGGGGGCGAGTTCCTTTATAAACGCTGTCGTCTGTGCCGGAGTCTTATTCATCTTCCAGTTTCCTGCAATAACTTTTCTTCTCATTTTTTACACCTCTGTCTTTTTATATAAGTTTTACGGGCAAAGCAGCATAAATGCCTTGCCCATAAAATTTAATTAATCCTTGTTGTTGAGTGCTGAAATGCCGGGAAGGTCCTTGCCTTCGAGGAATTCAAGTGAAGCACCGCCGCCTGTTGAAATGTGAGTAATCTTATCAGCAAAGCCAAGTCTTTCAACTGCTTCAGCAGAGTCTCCTCCACCAATTATTGAAATTGCTCCGCTTTCAGCAACTGCCTTTGCAAC
>JAZQVQ010000158.1:0-3421 GCA_045631825.1 Eubacteriales bacterium
GCAATGCGTTTTTGATATTTTTACTTGCTTCCAAAAGTCCCTTAACTCCGAATACAACAAAACGGTCACTCATAATATTTGTGTGACCGTTGAAGAATTTGCTTTCTGCACCTTTACACATGGAGTGAAGTCCAAGCAGGATTTCCTGCAACTGTGTTTCGGTGTATATAGGTTTATTATCTTTATCGTAATTCTGGTATTCCTGTTCAATTAAATCGTACAGGTCTGATAGTATTGGATAGTCTTTTGGACCGAGTGTTGAGAAATCAGTTCCATCGCTTATCTTCCACTTGCGATATAGTTTCTCAACCATAATTTCAAGTGTATCAATATGCGAATCTGAGAAATCCTTGTATGATGCAAAGAAATCTCTTAAGAATGAAATATGCTGACTCAGCTTGGTCTTCTTTTTGAAGGTTTCAAGGTCAGCATCGCCTTCCATTTTCTCATCGCTGTCGCTCCATAGCTTTGGTTCAAGCGGATTGATTATGTACTCCCCTGACATAAGATCAACGAAGTATGCTCCTCCGCCTTTGCCTGTACTGAAGTTGTTACATAAGTCTTCGTATTCATGTTCAGGATCAAGGCAGCAAATCGACTTTCCTGATTCAAGAAAGTTAATAAGCAGGAGCTTCAGCAAGTATGATTTACCCTGACCGGAGTTACCAAGTATCAAGATGTTACTGTTTGTCTTATCTTCGGCTCTCTTGTTAAAGTCGACAATAATGTTACTGCCGTACTTATCTCTGCCGATGTAAAATCCATTTTCATCAGTTTTACCTGAATAGTTAAATGGATAAAGATTTGCAACACTTGATGCAGGCAATACTCTTTCGTACTGTTCTCCGAATGCATTAAATCCGCTTGGCATTACTGATATGAAGCCCTGCAATTGTTTCAGCATCAGTCTGTCTACATTCAGCTTTGAACGAATCAGTTCTGTTAAGACCTCTGTCTGCAGTTCTTTGAGTTTCTCTTGCTCATGTGCAATGAGTTCGATATATACTGCAGTATGAATCAGTGGTTCACGGTTTCGGTGCATTGTTACTACAAGGTTTGTTACATCCTGCAAATTGCCTTCTGCAACTACTGTTTCCTGTAGGTCGTTTGTGCTTGTCTGCTTCATACGGTTTTTGTTTGCAGCATTTGAAATAATTTTTCTTTCTTCTGCTGCTGTTACATGTCTTGCATAGATTTTAAGTGTAACACCGTCTTTCTCTCCTAAATGTTTTAATATCGCCTGTTCTTCTGTTGTAGGCGGATATTCTCTTAATGCCCACACACTTCTGTATGTGTTTCCGCATATAAAGTAATCCGGAAAGAATTTAATTACTGACGGTGCAATCATATCTACGAAAGATTTGATTCTGACACTCTCAACCTGCTTTTCTTTTTTCTTTGCCAATTTACATCACACTCCTTCATCGCCGTAGATTACCCATCTGTCTCCATCGTGTTCCTCAAACACTTCTTGTGTGACATTCTGTTCGAAATACACAGCAACAAGTTTTTGTATGTCTTCATGGGAAGCAATCTTACTTGTGAAGCCTGTATCACGAAGCTTTTGGGCAACATCTGTAATATGTCTGCTCTTTTCCTTTTCGTTTTCTTTCCTGAAACGGATTATAACTGCAAATTCTCTTGCAGTCGCTGTCTGTACCTGAATGTTGTCAAGGTGAGTCATGTCCTTTTCTAAGAGCTGTCTGATGATGTAATTTGTTTCCTCATCCATTCGCTTTTTTAGGTATCTCTTGTTTCCGTCAAAGTTTTCACGGCTGTTGTAGGCACACATTTCTATTTCAGGCATACCCTTCAGAACCGTCATCAATGAATAAATTCTTGCACTGATGCTTTCCTCTGATAACACCGATATATTTGTCGGCTTAACAAGGAAGTACACAAGCTCTCCCTGATCGTATGTGATAAGGGAGGCTTCTCCTATATCCTTAATTCCTATAAGCTTTCTGGTTGAGGCTTTCTGCTTTTCTTCTTTGCGTTTCTTACTCATCGCTATCCAACCTCCATTCATAATACTGTTGTCCGGCGAAGTATCGCCATGCACTCTGTATAAACATCATTATTGAAACGTCATCAACTCTGATCGTCAGGAATGCATATCCTGCCGTTGCAGCAAGCGGAAGCATAAAGCCTGTTTGAGTAATTGCAACAATTGAAATAATTGCACAGATAGCAATAATGCCTATATCCTTAAGTTCCCACATCCACATAACGGCTTTTGATTTTAAGTTATCGGGATATATATACAATCTCTACATCCTCCTTCCTTATTTCTTCATAAACTTCATTACGGCCTGTGTTGTTCTTACGGCTGCTTGTGTTGCGTAATATGTACTCATGATATTCACTCTTGATGAAGTATCAAGACCGAACCTGTCGGCAATTCTCGGCACCTCATTTGCAGCTAGCATAATTCCAAGTCCTAAAATCATATTATCTCGGAATGTAACAAGACCTGCAAAGAGAAGTGAGTTTTGCAGGAATGCTGTAAGGCATATTGCGATCACCTGTTTGCACCAATCAACAAAGCCATCCTGATGACCTCTTGTAAGTCCGAAAATATACATCGAACCAACTGCTATATTTGTCATCATGATACCGCCTCGTTTGATATTTGCAAAGAATACTTTTATTACTGCATAGCCAAGTGCGATTATAATACACAGATTCACTATGCCTGTAGTACCGGTGAGCATTCCTATGGTATCGGAAGCGGCGGTTGATAAATCAAACGTCAGACTGCTTCCGTACATTGTAGTCATTGCATTGCCAAGACTCTTTTGCATGTCAATGCAAAGCTTATACAGTTCTATCGGAAGAACAGTAAACAGGTTTACTGCCATAAAGCCTTTTATAGCTCCAAGGGCAGCATCCTTTATACCACCTCCCTGACCGCTTTGCCACATGAGTGCTACATCGAATACCGCTACAACTAAGGCAATTACATACATTGCCCATCCGAACAACCGAAAGAATTCAAGCAGTGCTTGTATCCATCCAAGTTCAAATATCTCTACACCCATTCCACTGATGTATGTAAAGAATTCCTGAACGAATTCGAGGACCTTGCCGTATATCCAGTCCATAAACCAATCGAACACAAACATACTCTGCATCACTCCTTTCGTTTGTTATTTTACATACTCATACCGCCCATTTCCTGACTCATGTCTTGGTCCTGAAACACATCCACATAATCAGTTATCTGATCAGCAAGTATTTCGTAGTCTCTGGGATTCGGTGCATATGCATACCATTCAAGCTGACCTCTGTCTATCCACATATGCGGAGAGACTCCGTTTGGGAAATTACCGTTTTGAACGGGTTTCATTCCCCAGGCTTCCTTCAGTCTGATGGTGTTAGCATCGAGTTCGCCTTCATCCTTGTGCAGGACTCTGATTCT
>JAZQVQ010000159.1:0-4971 GCA_045631825.1 Eubacteriales bacterium
GAATTTCAACGCCATAATATCCTCATCGTCGCTGTCGGGTTTTGATAAGGGAACCTTATCGGTAAGTGCATGTAAAGTATAGTCAAGCTCACCGCCGAAAATTTCATATATATCCCTGACAGAATTTTTGTCAAAAAGATCATCGAACAGCGTTTTGATCTTTGCGATAGAAAGCACTCTTTTTAAAACGCATATCATCAGAAATCTTGCCAGATGCTCTTTGTTGTATCTTTTTTTATCCGGTGCCGGAATGACTTTTTGTTTTACGTAGTTATTAAGCATCGAAGATGTTATACTGCCATCCTTGGAGTCAGAAAATACACCGAAATATTTTTCTGCAAGCGCCAGTACCTGATCCATATACAGATCTATGTCGGGAAGCATATCCCACGTCGGGGCGCTAAATTTACTAAGTGACGAGAAATCCAAATATATCACCTCTTTAATATACTGCACAGTATTATATCACTTAAAATACTTTATGTCAAGTTTGAATTTGATTTTCGATGATTTTTAAAACTTGATATACAGTTTTTGAAAAATACATATATAGCTCAAATATTTACAAACACTGTGTAGAATTAATTTTCATAATATCATATTATTTTCTTATACCGTCAAGGCAGGTGTTAGATGTGATAAAAGAAGAAAATATATTAAATCGGACAACCGAAAACGAAAATCTTTCACGGTTACTTTTTAAAAAACAAAGCATTGATGAAAGGGTATATGCTGTACTGCGAGAAATGATGCGCAGTATTTCACATAGTGCGGATATTAAAAATGAAGATTTTTCGCATGTTTTTGAGAAGTGTCTGAGTGTGGAACTGCCCCCTGCAGATTTTCCCGAATATGAAAAAACAGCGGATGTAAATCAGAAATTGCTTCATCTCACAGCTTGCTCCGTGCTTGACGATATAGCTTCGGGAAAGCGTAAAATAAGTGATTTTTTGCTTGATGATAAGAATGTATCTTATAGCGGGAGGATAGCTTATCTGAAAAATACGCTTTCAGATAAGGCATATAAGCTGTTTTCAAAGCATCTTGCTTTGTATGAGCCGTCACCTGTGCCCGATTTTAATTCAGCTTGCGAGGCGGTATATGACGGTAAAGCGGATTATTGTATACTTCCGATTGAAAATTCTACCGACGGACGGCTTGGCGGATTTTATAATTTAATATCGAAATATGAGCTGTTTATCTGCTTTGCTGCAGATATTATGTCGAATGACGGAAATGTACGCACAAGATTTGCACTTTGCAAAAAGAACACATCGGTTTTCCAAAGCAGTAAAAAAGATCCTTTATGGTATACAGAATTGCTCATAAGACCAAACGGTGAAAATACAATGGCAGATATTTTGTTTTATGCTGACTTTTTCGGTGTTCAAACCCTCAAAACTGATTGTACCCCGTCTGACTATTCCGACAGAGAATATAATATGTATGTTACATTTATATCAAACGAAAAACAGCTCGTAAAGCTCCTTATGTTCTTTGCCATGGAGCAGATAGGTTATTCAGCAATAGGCATATACACTGTAATATGAAAAATCCCGACAGCCATGGGTAATGTGCCCCCTGTCAAGTAGACAGCGTAAAAAACAAAAAGAATATGTTAAATGAATAGATTCTTTCATCTCTCCCTGCTGCGCAGCAGGGAGAGATTTTTCGTCACGCGACGGTGGCGAAGAAATACTCGCACGGCGTCATGCAATTCAAACGCTTTTGGTAACGGCGAGTGTTGTAAAAGTGTATGTAATCTTCAATAGCGGAAACAAGAGAATCACGGCTCGTGAACTTTTTAAGATAGTACATTTCGGACTTCAGAATACCCCACCAACCTTCCATCGGAGCGTTGTCAAGACATCTTCCAACACGAGACATACTTTGGATCATACCCGCTTCAACAAGCTTTTGGTGGAAAATCTTGTTTGTGTATTGGAATCCTCTGTCGCTATGGAAGATTGGCTTTGCATCAGGATAAAGACTTCTCGCTTCATCAAATGTTGCGAAAACCAATTCATTGTTGTTACTGTCTCCTATCTTGTATGCAATAATGCGTCTGTCGTAAAGGTCAAGTATTGCAGAAAGGTAGAGTTTCTTTACCTCAGGACCAACGTAATACTTAAACTCCGTAACGTCGGTAAGCCATTTTTCAAACGGTACGGCTGCCTTAAAATCTCTGTTCAAAACGTTCTCGGCGGTAATCTCGGGCGTAGACTTTACATAATCCGGGCGTTTTCTGCGAATGACAGATTTCAGCCCGAGTATGCGCATAATACGGCGTACTCTCTTGACGTTAATTCTGTGAGGAAGTTCATCAATCTTCTTTCGGTTTATTTCAATACTCATTTGCCTGCATCCGAGAACACAGTTGCTTTCTTCATAGAAATCCTTTATGTATTCTGTAATTTGAAGATTTAAAAGCTCACTTTTGCTTTGTTTTCTCTTCTTCCATTTGTAGTAGGAAGATCTGTTTAAGTTCAACGCAATACACAGCTCCTTTACGGAATAACCCCTATGTGTGTTGAGAAATTCAATTGCTATGTAAATGTGCTCCTGCCTCACTCCGGTCAGCGACCACCACCTTTCAGCTCCTGTAGTTTTTTTATGAAGGCGTTTTCAATTTCAAGTTGTCTGTTTTTCGCTTCAAGTATCTTCATTTCAGCTTTGAGCTTCTCAACTTCGGTCATTTCCTCAATCGGCTTCGTTCTGCCTCGGTTGTCTTTTAGCTTGTCCACTCCGCCTTCCTCATATTTGCGTACCCAAGCATAGATCTGCTGGTACGACACGTTGTAGGTTTCTACGGTTAAACCGTAATCCTTGTTGTGTTCGAGGCAGAAAGCTACGATCTCCGCACGTTCTTCTTGTGTAGTTTTTCTTCCCTTGGTCATATAGATATCTCCTTTAGAGCGACTGCGCTCCTTAAATTCTTTATGACCATTATACCACAAAACCCAATCTCTGAGAATATCGTGATGAGAAATTCCGAACTTTCGGCTTATATCACGGTAACTACCTTCTCCGCTGAGATATGCTTTTACTGCTTTTAATTTTAGTTCTACAGAGTACTTCTTCAACTTTTGCATAAAAATAACCCCCTTAAAGTAGTCTTGAAAACTTTTTGTTTTTTCAAGTGTCTACTCTAAGGGGATTATATCATATTTGCGTCGGAATTATAATTTTGCTTATTAGCACTGTTTTGTTTTTTGGGAGCATTACAGGTACGGCTGATCTTGCGCTTGACGAAATGATAACGTTCAAGTCTGACAATATATTTTTAAATATTTTTTACCTGCTTATATGCTGTTTTGGCGGTACGCTTTTTATCATTTTTGTAAAGAAAAAGAGCTGGTACACACGCATAAATGAAAAACAGCTTTATACCGCTGTATGGGTTATTACGTTCATTGTCGGGGTGCTTTGGATAATACAGTCGCTTTCATCCCCGACAAATGATTCACGCATTACTACGGAAGCGGGAATAAAGCTTGCAAACGGTGATTATTCTCCGATCGGCACGGTTTATTTCAAGCGTTTCCCGTTTCAGCTTGGATATGTATTCTGGACTGAAATATGCTCACGTCTGCTGTTTTTGCCCGATAAAACGTGGGGACTTGTACTGCAGGTCGTAAATATTGTCTGCCTTGCATTTGCAAATGTTGCGCTTGTGCGTGTTTCAGACAGGCTTTTCAAAAATAAAGCTGTTACGTTTGCAACTGCTGTAATGCTTATTTTATTCTCACAGTCCGTTATTTTCTCATCATTTATGTACGGAACAATACCGGGATTTGCATTTTCTACATGGGCGGTCTATAATTTCATAACTTATGTGCAGGAGAGCAAAACAAAAAATCTTGTACTTGCATCTGTGTTTGTCACGATTGCGGTGTGGATAAAGCTCAATAACCTGATATTTGCCGTGGCAATGATAATAATACTTGTTCTCCGTTTTTTAAGAGGCGAATATTTGAAAAGGCTTTTGTCGGTTGCCATTATGGCACTTATCGTTTTTGGGGCAAAAAATTTACCTGTTATGCAGTATCAACTGCGCACAGATAATGATTTCGGTGACGGTATTCCTATGATATGCTGGCTTTCAATGGGACTTGGCGACTCTGTATTTGCCCCCGGCTGGTATGATTCGGAAGATACGGTAGCCCTTTATGACGGTCCAGAGGATGCAGAATATGCAAGCGATACAGCGAAAGAGCGAATAAAAGAACGAATTGAATATTTCAAAGAAAATCCCGATAAAGCGTATACGTTTTTTAAAGACAAAACCTACAGCCAATGGAACGAAACTACGTTTTCTTCGATCTGGAATAACAAGGTAAGAGGGCAGTATGCCCCGAAATTCGGCTTTGCCAAGCTTGTTTGCGGTGTAGGCGAAGGCTTTACGAAGTCTGTAATGGACATAAATGTTCAGTTTTTGTATTTTGGTTTTATGACTGCATTTGTATTTATGTTCTACGATAAGACAAAGAAGAAAAATGTAAACGATGAATTTATTCTGATTCCCACGGTAATTATCGGCGGATTTTTGTATCATCTTTTATTTGAAGCAAAGTCGCAGTACGTGCTTCCGTACGTTATTATAATGATCCCGTACTGCGTATGGGGTATGTACCGCATTACGGTTTTAACGAAAAATTACATTAAAAACAGGTGAAAAATATCCGCAGGTGACAGATCTGCGGATATTTTTGAAAATATTTTGGAAAAATGTGCAACCGAATGTATTTAAATCCGTCATATAATATGAAGGCGAAAGGAAGAAGAAAATGGATGACAGCGTAATTGTTGAAATGTATTGGCAGAGAAAACACGATGCTATTACAAAAACCGATGAAAAATACGGTAAAATGTTAAACGGTATATCTATGTCAGTCCTCGGCTGCAGAGAGGATGCGGAAGAATGTGTCAGTGATACATACCTTAAAGCGTGGCACAGCATGCCAAACGAAA
>JAZQVQ010000160.1:0-2834 GCA_045631825.1 Eubacteriales bacterium
TCGAGGATGAGAAAGCAACAGATTATACCTATTCCTATACCGTCGATAAGGATAGCTTGACCTTGTATGGAAGTGTTGGCAAGGAAAGCTTTGAATATGTCTTTACAAAACAAAATGATAAATAAGGATTGATTTTATGAAAAAAGCAATTAGTATTCTGTTGAGTTTATTGTTTATTTGTGCCTTTGCTGTTCCTGTAATGGCGGCAGATGAAGCAGTTGTCTTTACTTCTAACAGTAGCTTCGTAGTTGGTGGTACGGTAAAGGTTGATGAATTGAAAACCCAACAAAATATTATGGACTTAGGCAAGGATGCCGCTGAATATAATGCCGCTTTAGAGGGCAATATGCAGTATTACTGGTTCCGTAATGATACTTACTACAAAGACGGCACATCCATTACATTGACCGAAAATGATAAAGGATGTCAGTTCTACTGTAAGGTGTATCTTTTTAACGATGCAGATAGAACACAGCAATGCGGTGTGTACGACAGTGCAAAATTCACCCTCCCAGGCGCAGAGAACAATGCAACAATCCCCACTATTACTAACAAAGAATTGCCAAACGGCAAGGTTGGTGAAGCATATTATCAAAAACTGAATTGTACCGATCCTGACGTGTCGTATTCGCTCCTCAGAACAAGCCTTCCCGATGGCTTGTACTTAACCCAGCACGGCGAGATTGAAGGTACGCCTACCAAAGCGGGAGATTGGCACGTGGTAATTATGGCCACTCCCGAAGCCGGTGAAGATTACGCCGCTACAAAGGAATTTGATATTAAAATTACCGAGGCGAGCACAATCGACAAACCTACCGAACCCGACGAGAGCAGCAAGCCGACTGATACCACGGATGGCTCTGAAACGCCCACAGACGGCACAGAAGGCACCGATCCTACAACGGATACCACCGGAGCAAACGGCAACCAAAACGGCAAAGGAATACCTTGGTGGGGCATCCTGCTGATTGCAGTAGTTGCCGCAGGAGCAGGTGTTGGTATCACCATCTTCGTGCTGAAGAAGAAAAAAGCATAATATCCCCCCGTGCAATAACTTTGACCAATAAAGGAGGGTCTTGAATGGTAAAGAAGATATTGCCCCTCTTGACTCTCCTTTTTGCAGTGATTATGGTTATAGCAATCGTGATGATTGTTGGAGAGGTTAAAGACAGTCAAGAGGCAATCAATGATTTTGATGAATTAGCCGAGCTTATTACTGACTATCCTGTTTTCGACGAAAGCGAAAGCGCTACCGAGCCGAAAAACAGCGAAACGGAAAGCGGCGAGGAAACCGAACCACCATCACCGGCTCCCGTGTTCACCCGTAATCTTGCACCTCTGTTTGAGAAGAACGCCGATTGCATCGGATGGGTGTATATTGAGGACACGGCGGTGGATTATCCCGTAATGCACACGCCAAAAGAGCCACAACGGTATCTGCGACTGAATTTTGATAAAAAATACAGCACCGCAGGTGTTCCGTTCCTCAAGGGAGTTTGCACGTTGAACTGCGATAACCTCGTTATCTACGGTCACAATATGAAAAACGGTACTATGTTTTCTGATGTAACACAGTACCGAAACAAGGAATACTGCGCCGAGCATCCCATTATTGAATTTGAAACCGCCGAAGGAATGAAGCAGTACACCGTTTTTGCGGTGGTGTATGTAAAGAACAACGACGGCTGGTATGACTTCCATACCGCCGACAATGAAACAGAGTTTAATGAGAAAATAGAAGCAATAAAGCATCGTGCCTTGTACGACACGGGCATTACACCCCAATACGGTCAGCAGCTCCTTACGCTGTCTACCTGCTACGGAGCAACCAAAAGCGACCGCATTATTGTAATTGGCGTGGAAACCAACCCATAAAATGAATTGCCGAAAGGAGGCATTGAAAATGAAATTGAATATGCTACGATGCCGACCACCGGCATTGATAAAGGCGAGAGCGTCCAATCTGTAAAAACAGATTGGGCGCTCTCTTTTTATGTGTTCGACAAAAAACAATAAAAACTACCGCAACACGACGAAAGGCGTCAAATTCTAACAGACAAAAACTGACAAGGAGGTGTCACCGATGGACGAGGAAATACAGTCACAACCCTATATCAATATAACAAATGAAAAGGAAATGGCGTGGCAGCATTGCCCACCGCATTAGCAGATCTCTACCTTTTGTTTGGGTAGTGCTGCCTTACGGCGAGGATGTTACCAATGGCACAAAACTACCGCTACATAGTTTGTTTGGTATTACCCAAGCAGACAACACACCGGAGAGGATGCAGAACTCACCATACGCACAGTCACCACAAAAGTGCGTTGGAGCATCACCGAGGTTCGGATAAACCTCCGGGTAAACTTAATCCTAACCGTAACGCCAAATTTGCCCCTTGTTTTTCAAGGGATGAGTTTGGCGTTTTTTGCCACGCCTATAACATTATATCAGATACACCTTGTGAATATGCTCGTACTTTAAGTGTCGGATGTCGTGATCCTCCGTCGAGTGATTTTTCTTTACCCCGAAAAATCACAATGACAGGAGGAAAAACGAATGGATATTTACCGTCCGAAAAAAGATCCTCGTCCTTCACGCAGAAAGGATAAGGACAACCCCTACGAAATTTTCAGCGTAGGCATTGATACAGATAACCCGCATTTCTATGTTTCTTTCAAAGATGGACAAGATGTTCAGATTTGTATGGAGATAGACAAGGCGGTATTTGACCTGCTTGACCGTTTTGAGTTGGATGACCTTTCTTTTCTTAACGAATGGGACAGGCATATTGAGCATAGCGAGTTGACCGAAGCGGCTTTACACGCAAGAGCCA
>JAZQVQ010000161.1:0-4815 GCA_045631825.1 Eubacteriales bacterium
CCTCTGTGGTAATGCGGTACACTTCCTGCCTCTTGCCAGAGGGCAGAGTATGAGAACACTTTTCAAGTGTTCGGTCAAGCACGAGGTTTTTTAGGCGGTTTGCCGAAATGAACTGCGTTGCTTGACTTCTGGTGCACACCCCCGAGCATCGTAGGGCATTGAGGAAATCAATGTCCTTGTGATTGACGGTCTGCACATAATGAGATTTTCGCAAGAAAATCACCCCCTACGCTCCTGCGAGACCGAACGGAGCAACGAGAGCGAAAGAAACATTCACGGCATCGGGAATGTGGTAGCCTCTGGCTATCTTTCCTCTCGGCGTGGCACATTTTGTGCCACTTGCGTAGTGAGCTCTCGCACAATAAAATTACATTTTCTTTATATAATTTTACTGTTCTTATAAGCGTTTTATAACTTTTCAACCGACAAATAATGACATTTTTTGAGGTTTGGCAGGACTTTGGCGTTAATTGTGCCTATGGCTTGTGAATACCTTTTATAACTGAATATTCGACACCTCTCGACAGTATAATCTAATATCCCAAAATACAGATTTTATGAGAGGAGAAAACGGATATGAGTATGGAGATTTTTATCACTAATTTAGGAAAGTATGTTGAGGGGTGTCTTGTGGGACAATGGGTGAAACTACCTGTGCCAGAGGACAAACTCGAAAACGTACTAAAAGAAATCGGTATCAGTGACGAGTACGAGGAGTATTTCATCACAGACTATGAAACAGGGTTCTCTGGTCTGCGTGATGTACTCGGAGAGTACGAAAGTATTGAAACGCTGAACGAACTGGCAGAACTGCTTGAATCCTTGTCGAGTAATGATGAGGACAAGTTAGGTGCTGTTCTGGAAGTGGAAAGTTGCAGGAACATAACGGACATCAAGGGACTTGTCGAAAGTCTTGACGAGTTCGACCTCATCACCGACATAAACGATGACGATGATTTAGGGCGGTACTTGATTGATGATTGTGGCGTTCTGTCTGTCCCAGAGCATTTACAGAACTACATAGACTATGAAGCCTATGGGAGAGATGTGAGGCTCGAACAGAATATTACCTACACTTCATACGGTTGTCTTTTTGACAACCGATAAAAAAACTTTTGTATAAGTTCTTTTAAAAGAACCGTAAGCAAAAATAAGAAAACAATATATGTTATTGTATAAGTGTAAGGCAAAAACAAATGTCATAAAACAAAAATTAACATAAGGAGGATATATATTATGACAACTAATACATTTACTAATAATACAACAACCACTACCACCGATAGAAAGGAAACCACTACTGTCGTTTCTTCAAAGGATGCGTTTATCTTCGCAAGAGAGGTCAGTGAAAGGCTTTCTATTTCGAGAGCCTACGGCTACCGAATTGTCAAGCAGTTAAACGAAGAACTGAAAGAACAGGGATATATGACTATTGACGGTCGTACAAGCAGAAGATATTTCGATGAGAAATTCTACTTAAAGATGTGGTGATTGTGATAGTTAAGTACAACAGTAACATTACAAGAGATAACAATGGTACTTATCGTGTCAATTACGGTTATAAATCCCTTTTCGATGGGAAACGCAAGTGTTCCTGCAAGCGAGGATTTACAACGCATAAAGAGGCTTGTATGTGGCAAAGAGATGAACTGTTCAACCACATAGCCAACAAGGAGTGCTGTCTCTTACAAAAAGAGACAGCCGAACTCCAACAGAAAGCCGAAAAACTAAAAACGATGTATGAAGATTATAGAAGTAGAAAGGTAGGTTAATTATGAGTAATACGGATAAAGTCATTAACAGTTCAATACACAAATGCGATAACAATACATATCGCGTATCATATAGTTATATTTCTGCCGAGACAGGCAAAAGGGTTCGCACTTGTAAAAGAGGGTTCAATTTTCAAAGAGAAGCAAAGGCTTGGGCAACAAACGAGTTGCCCAAGTTAATCAAACAATTAGAAAAGGTTGAAACTCTTGACGAAAACTTGACAATGGACGAATTGATAGAGGAATATATGGAACACTTCAAATTGTGGAACAGAGATACCTCGTACGACACCAAAGAAAATATTGTCAGAACTAAAATCATTCCGTTTTTTACTGGCAAAAGGGTGTATGACATCAAAAACAATGACATTCGTCAATGGCAAGATTTTTTGAAAAAGCAAAAAACCAGATATGGAAAACCATATGCCGAAACATATCTACGAACAATCAGCAACCAGTTATCTGCCATATTTGCCTATGCCGTTGATTATCACAATTTGCCTTGCAATCCTATTCTTAACGTAAAGCGAGTTGGAAAGAAAAAGGCACCCGAAGCTGATTTCTGGCGTTTCGATGAATACCAAAAGTTCATTAAGAGTATTCAAGATGAACCAATGGGATACTACGCATTTCAGGTTTTATTTTGGTGTGGAATTCGCTCGGGGGAATTGTTGGCACTACAAAGAAAAAATGTAGATATCGAAAACAGAGTAATCAATATAGAGCATTCTTTTCACAGAAAAAATGGAGAAAATATTTTTGGAGAAACAAAAACCCCTACAAGTGAACGAACTGTCATTATTCCTCAATTTTTGGCAGATGAATTGCAAGAGTATTTTGACAGCATTTATGGGTTAGACGATGATACACGCATTTTCCCTATGCTCAAAAATAATTTATACACTATTAGGGATAGAGGTTGTGCCAAAAGTGGTGTAAAAAGAATCAAGATACATTGCCTTAGACACAGTCACAGCAGTTTTCTCAAGCGTATTTTGAAGATAGATTTAGATGAAATCGCTATTCGCTTGGGTCACAATAGTACCAAGATGACCGAACTCTATACACACGAATATGGAGATGAGGGAATTGAAATTGCTAATAAGATTGACAAATTTATGGAGGTAACAAACAATGTCAGCAAGAAATTGTGACCACAAAGGACGTTGGAGATGTGTAACTATCGGTTTTAGGGTATCACCAGAAGAAGCATTCAGAATTGATATGGAAGCAAAAACATCTGGCTATACAAAACAGGATTTTATATGTCAGCGTTTGCTAAATGAAAACATTACTGTTCGCCCTAATATACGTATTCAAAGATATTTAGAGGACTATCTTATAAAGCTTATACACGAGCTTAAAAGGCTTGAAAGATTTGAAGAAAACCCCGATATCCTTGACAACATTACATACATCGTAGAACTCGTATCGAAAATGACACCGACGTAAAAAATGCTCTGCCATAAAAAGCAGAGCATTTCATTAAAAATAGTTTTTGGTAGAACACTTTTACTATTTATAAAAAATAATAAATGTGCTATAATATAAGTGTGAAAAGAAAATACTACTTTTCACATTCGAGGTACCGCCTCGTTGTATTGAAATATTTTTATTAAAGTCAAAAAGCATAGTCTTAAAAGTTTTCATATTATCGTGAATGTAGCCACTTTTATATAACTAATATAGAATTTAAAATTAAAAAAATACGCATATCACGAAAAGACAAATGCAAATGACACAACAAAATGCTCTGCCATAAAAAGCAGAGCATTTTTGTTTAATATTAAGTTATAGGAGCCCAAAACCCGTGTTGTCAATGTGTTGTCAAAAAGCACTTTCGACACTCTAAAATCCTTTATTTACAAGGGGTTTCAGCGTTTTTCTCATTATTCCCACTCAATCGTCCCGATTGGTTTAGGAGTCAGATCGAGAAGCACGCGGTTGATGCCCTCAACCTCATGGGTGATTCTGTGAGTAATATGATGAAGAAGTGTGTAAGGAATTTCCTCTATAGTAGCACTCATAGCGTCCTTTGTATTTACTGCACGAATAATTGCAGGCCATGCATCATATCTCTTTCCGTCACGGACACCAACACTCTTAAGGTCGGGTACAGCAATAAAATACTGCCAAACTTTCCCCGCAAGACCACATTTATCAAATTCTTCTCTCAGAATCGCATCTGCCTCGCGAAGTGCATTTAATCTGTCTCTTGTGATTGCACCGAGGCAACGAACACCGAGTCCGGGTCCCGGAAATGGCTGACGATACACCATCTCGTGCGGAAGTCCGAGTGCCTCTCCAACAACCCTTACTTCATCCTTGTAAAGAAGTTTTACAGGCTCAACAAGTTCAAACTTCATTTCTTCGGGAAGTCCTCCAACATTGTGATGAGCTTTTACTCCGTCACTTTCAAGAATGTCGGGGTAAATTGTTCCCTGTGCAAGAAAATCTATATCTGTAAGCTTTCTTGCCTCCTCGTCAAATACCTTTATAAATTCGCCGCCGATAATCTTTCTCTTGCTTTCAGGATCACTTACACCTGCAAGTAAATCAAGGAAACGATCCGTTGCGTCAACATAAACAAGATTTGCATCAAGCGATTTACCAAACACCTCCACAACTTGTTCACTTTCGCCTTTACGCATAAGTCCATGGTTTACATGAACGCAAACAAGCTGCTTACCCACTGCTTTTATAAGGAGTGCGGCAACAACCGATGAATCAACTCCACCCGACAAAGCAAGAAGAACCTTCTTGTCGCCGATTTGCGAACGAAGCTTTTGCAGTTGGTCGTCAATAAATGCTTTTGCAAGCTCGGGTGTTGTGATACGTTTCATACTTTCGGGACGTTTGTTGTTATCCATTTTTGTATCTCCTTTTTTATAAATGTTCCTACAAAACCTATTTTCAATAATATACCACATATTATACTTTTTTTCAAGTCTGTAAAACTCTTTAATATTATATTTTTTTAGATATTTTTAAAATTTTTTTCAAATTGCCAAAAATATGTGCTTTATTGATTAGACAAATACAT
>JAZQVQ010000162.1:0-7679 GCA_045631825.1 Eubacteriales bacterium
AAAAAACTAAAATTTCCTGCCAATCTCAAACAACCTTGATTCAAGATCAAGACAGTTTGGAAGAATTTATAGGAATTAAAAACAAACTTTCACAAATTTTAAACAACCACCCTCCAAACGTCTTGTAAAATTTGCACCAAAGGGAAGTACCCAGAAACCGTAGGTTTCGGAGACGACTTTTGGCTACTTTTCGGCGACGAGAAAAGTAGCTCCACCGCGGATAGCGGGCGGTATTTGCTGCGGTCAGCAAAAAATCGACTAAGAGGAAGAACACCCATTTTTCCCAAACAAATCCGGAGAATAAAAAGCAACACACGAACTCTTACAAGAACAAATCTACCAACAACATTACGCAAAACCCTACAAGGAGAGAATACGTCGAGGCTCGCTCGTTGCCGTGGGAATGAGTCTCGGGAATCATTTCATCACTGATTATATAAAGCATTGTTCCGCCGGCAAAAGCCAGTGAAAACGGCAAAATTGCAGTTGAAAGTGAGACGGCAAAATACCCCAGAAGTGTTCCTGCCACCTCGACAAATCCTGTCGATGCCGCCGCAAGAAAGGTTTGTTTTTTGCCGATGCCAGCTGACAACATCGGTGCGATTATAACCATACCCTCGGGTATGTTCTGCAAGGCGATGCCACCTGCGATAGTCAACGCCTGATGCGGATTGTCGGCTCCAAAACCAACACCGGCAGCAATTCCTTCGGGGAAATTATGTATTGCAATGGCCATAACGAATAACAAAATCCGGCTGACGTTTGCAGTTGTTTGGGGGTGGTTTTCATAGTCAAGCCCGACTATTCTGTGCAGATGTGGAACAAGTTTGTCCATAAGATTCAGAACAAATGCACCACAGAAAATACCGAAAACAACAACGGCGATTGACAACAAATTGGATCCGGTACTCTCGACTGCCGGAATAATAAGTCCGACTATGCTTGCACATAGCATAATTCCTGCCGCAAAGCTTAGAACTATGTCGCTGAATTTATGGGATATCTTTTGAAATGCAAGTCCAAGAAATGCACCGGCAACGGTTGCTCCGCCGACTCCAAGGGCGGTTAACAGGACCATTCTCATATATTTCACTCGCTTTCGTTGTGGGGTTTTGTTTATTTACTGCTACCGCAGCGTAGATTGCTGCAGTCAGCAAGAAAACAACTAAGAGGAAGAAAATTTGCCATCGGAAGTGAGAAAACAGCCTTTTAGGAGAAAGCATGCTAAGAAGATGAGTGCTTAACATACACCTTTTCAAACAAAATATCCGCTTAACAAAAATCAATCTAAGAAGATGAAAGACAAAAGAAATAAAACCCTAAGAATTAAAGTTCTTTGCTTACTTTCTTACAAGAAAGTAAGACAAAAGACAAAATACAAAATGAAAAATCAATCAAAGAAAGAAAACTTCCTGGCAAGTTCCAAAATTCTTGATGGGCAAATCTATCTGGCAAATGCGGCAGCCCTTGCCGACGGTACAGAGCTTGCCTGCGGCGCTTGCCTTGTCACCCGAAACGTAACGTTTGTACGGCAATGATAATTCGTCGAGCCTACCTTCGATGTTTTCCAGAAGTAACGAGTCTGCTGTGTAACTTTTGTCAAGAACACGAAGCATAATTTCCCTTTCGCTGCTTTCGGCACATCCGATTACATAAACCTCGTCGGGCATAATTTCACCGGCAACGCAACAAGCACCTCTGTGACCTAATTTATCCTGAGCTAAGAACGCAAAATATATTTCATTTTCGCTTGATTCAAAACTCTCGGCAAGTACCATAAGCGTTGCAACGGCACACTTAACACTTATGTTTGTACCTGTTATGACATGGCTTTTCTTGTCTTGAATAACCTCGGTGGGCGAACAGAAATACCCCTTTTCTCCGCTTTCGACTACTTCGTCCTTGTTAAAAAGCTCTACCGAAAAATCCGACACCTTTGATGATTCATTTATTGAACTAGCTGCAAGAACACCCATTGCACCGCCCGAAAATTTCACAAGTCTATGTGTACAGGTATACGGCTTGATATCGCCGAGCGGTGAGATACTCACCTTTCCGCCGTCGCAGTGCGTGGCAATCACCCCGTAATCGTCGGCACCGACACAAATCATAATCTTTTTGCCACCGTTACCTTTGCGAAAAATCAAATTGCCAAAATTGTCTGAGCGGTCCTCGTCGAAATATTTGCCGATTTTTTCCTTAATCACGGCAAAGCGGTTTTTTTCATCACCCGAAGTGGCGGGTGAGGCATCAAGCAGCTTTATATATTCCAATACCTTTTGTGCATTCATTGAAACTCTCCTTATTTATCAGATGAAAATTTCGTCAAAATTATAGTTTACTGCTTTTTGGGTAAGCGAAAGCATATTTTCCATATCCTCTGTGCTTGCGACGCTTGACGATGTGTGAATGTATCTGCAGGGTAAGGAAATCGCCCCGACCTTTACTCCCGACAGAGCACGCTGAATTCTTGCTCCGTCCGTTCCGCCGGCAACTTTTGTTTTTGTCTGGCTTGGCAGATTGTGGGCATTCGCTATGTTGCGTATACAAGTATACATATCTTTGTCGTATAACGTACCTCCGTCCATAAACGGACAAACGGGGCCCTTGCCGACAAGACAGACCTTGTTTTGTCCCGTGTTTCCGGGGATGTCGGAAGCCGTTGTGCCCTCAAGAAGCAGACAAACATCAGGCTTTATCTGATTTGTCGCAGCCGTCGCACCGACACCACCAAGCTCCTCGCCGACGGTAAAGGCAAAGTACGTGTCGTACTCTAAGTTTTCGGCTATTATCATACACATTATAGTACAGCCGACTCTGTCGTCAAGTGCCTTTGATTTTATGAGATTTTCACCGAAAAAGCAAAAATCGCTGTCAAAGCTTGCGAACTCGCCGATGAGATTCAATTCTTGTGCCTGAGTTTTGTCGCTGCAGCCGATGTCAATGCAAAGGTCGTTGAGTGATAATGGAGCGTTTTTGTCGCTTATCAGGTGTATGGGCTTTGAGCTGATTACGCCCGGCAAAGCCGACTTTCCGACACGAACTCGCCGTGACGGGAGCACTTCGGTCATAATACCGACCTGACTGAAGGAGAATGTTCCGTCATCGCAGACACTTGTGATTGCAAAGCCGACCTCGTCCATGTGTGCACAGAGCATAAGGTTTTTTTTTCGTGCCTTTTTGCCTTTTTTGAATGCTATTACGTTGCCGAGTCTGTCGATGTAAAGCTCGGTACAATGCATTTTTATACGTTCTACAATGAGTTTTGCTATATCCTGTTCGTAGCCTGACACTCCGTCGAGGCTGCACAATTCTCTTAGCAAATCAAAATCAAAATCACTTGTTTTCAAGAATTTTACCTCCTTTGACAAAGTATACAGGTTTACATATTGTACCATCGTTAAACTCGTTTGCGACGCAAAGCAAAAGCTCTGCACAATCTTTTACGTCGCAAAGACTTGCCATTTCGGCACTTGTGTGCATATACTTTAATGGAATTGACACAACCGCAGTCGGAATTCCGTGAGATGTTCTTGCTATAACCTGAGCGTTTGTGCCTGTGCTTGTCATTTCGACAATGCGTGAGTGTTTTATGCTATTTTTTGCGGCGGTATTACATATAAATTCTATAAAAGATCTGTCGGTGCAGCTTGAAAACGAGATGCCGGCACCGCTGTCCATAGGGATAAACTCTCCCTCTTTTGAACTTTTTTCCTTAGCGAAATTAACATCTAAAACAATGCAAGCACTTATGTCTGTAAAATAGCTTGCAGTTGCAGCTCCGAGCATATTTTTTTCTTCGCCACACGAAAGGAGCACGCAAATATTAATGTTTCGGTTTTGGAGTTTCTCACAAGCGAGACGGGCAAATTCTGCTGCCACGCTTATACAGATTTTGTCGTCAAGGTACGCAGAGCAAATGCGATTATTCATAAGACGGCGTGCCTTTGAATAAAAAGACACGCTTGTGCCTATGGGAAGCTGATTTTTCAAAACCTCGTCGTCAAGTCCGGTGTCAACCGAAAGCTCGCTTATGACGGGGGAAGCACTTTTTGTGTCCTTTGAGGCAAGATGCGGCGGAACTGATGTGAAAAAACCTCGATAATCCTTGCTTTTTCCGTGGAGCACAACCTCAAGTGACGGCAAGATGTTTGAGTCTATTCCGCCAACTGCACAGACCTTTACAAATCCATTTCCGACGTGCTCGGTCACGGCAAAACCTATTGTGTCTATGTGTGCATCAAGCAGCAGTGTCGGTGCATTTTGATTTCCGCAGGAGTGCGTCATAAAGACACTGCCGGCGGGAGAAACTTCAAAACTGTCGAAAAAACCTCCCGAATAATCCTGAACAGCTGTAACAATGTCGTTTGCCGACAGATGCTCATAACCGCTGACGGAAGGACACGCACATAATTTTTGTGTAAGAAAAAATAAATTCTCCATTTTCTCTCCCTTATAAAGTATACAGGTATACCAAATTACGTAGCGTTTTGAGCATCACGGCGTTTTTTGACGCCTGCGAGCATACGATAAAGACCTGTATATTTGACATTTCTTCTTGAATTTGAGACCATATCCTCTATAAGCTCCTGCTTTCCGCAGAGGATTGCGAGTTTTTCCGCACGTGTAACGGCGGTGTATAGCATATTTTTTGAAAGTAGCGTGGGTGGACAGTCAAGAACGGGAATGATAACCGCCTTGTATTCACTTCCCTGACTTTTGTGAACTGTTATAGCGTATGCGTGTTCAACGTCCTCAAAGCAGGAAAAATCAAAGGTGGCTTTTCGTCCGTCGTCAAATTTTATCTCAAAGCTTTCTTGACCCGAATTTATGTCGGTGATAAAGCCAATGTCACCGTTAAAAACGCCATTGCTCTTTATTCCGTCCTCGTCGGTCCATTCGATATCATAGTTGTTGTGTATAATCATAACCTTGTCGCCGGTGCGGAAGGTCACATTGTGGGCGGTGTGTTCTGTAACACCACTTTTTCTCGGATTTACAAGATTCTGCATAAGCGAATTTAAGTGAACAGTTCCTGCAGAACCTTTTCTTGTCGGGCAGACAATCTGTATGTCGGAAAGAGAATTGTACCCGTAAGCCGAGGGAAGTCTCTTTGTACAAAGGTCGCAGACAAGCGAGCATAGCTCGTCTGAGCCGTTTCGTTTAAGCCAGAAAAAGTCGCCTTCACCCTTGTTGTCGAGAACTGGCATACGTCCGTCGTTTATTCTGTGTGCGTTTGTGACAATGCTGCTGCCTTGTGCCTGACGGAAAATATCCGAAAGCCTGACCGCCATAAACGCACAGCTTTTTATGATGTCGCCGAAAACCTCACCTGCACCGACGGGTGCAAGCTGGTCGGCGTCGCCTATAAGTATAAGTCGTGCTCCGGGACGTATTGCACGAAGCAGAGCACTGAACAAAAACAAATCCACCATAGATGTTTCATCTATTATTATAACCTGTTCGTCGAGAAAATTCTCCTCGTTACGTCTGAAAACAATATGCTCCTCCGAGTTGTATTCACATTCGAGAAGTCTGTGTATTGTTTTTGCTTTTCTGCTTGTTGTGCTTGTCATACGCTTTGCGGCTCTTCCTGTCGGTGCCGCAAGGCAAATGGTTGAGCCTATCTGCTCAAACAGTGCGATTATTGCACGTATAACCGTTGTTTTTCCCGTTCCGGGACCGCCTGTTACAACGACAACTCCCCGTGTTACCGAGCTTTTTATTGCAACCTTCTGCAAGGGAGCAAACTCAAGTCCCAGTTCTCTTTCGACCCTTAAAATTTCTCTGTCGGGGTCTTTTGCGGGTATTGTAAGTGCGGCAGAGTCTATAAGCAATAGCTTTTCTGCACAGAATTTTTCTGTGCGGTAAGTGTTTTCGAGATAAACTAAAATTTCTCCCGTTTCCTCGTTTTTTACAGCGACAAGGTCGCCGTCCTGAGACATAAACGCAATTACCTCGTTTATGCGTTCCTTTGGTAACACAAGCAGCGTTGAGGTTTTGGAAAGCAGGCTTTCCGTAGGCAGACAGCAATTTCCGTTTCTTGAAAGCTCAAGAGATAAAATGTATTTTACGCCTGCGGCTATTCTCTCGTCGCTGTCCTGTACAAAGCCCATTTTACGAGCCATTGCATCAGCTCTTTCAAAGCCGATGCCGTCTATTTCGTCACAGAGAAGATACGGGTTGTTGCGAAGAACGTCTATTCCCGAGGTTCCCCACTGCTTGTATACCTTCATAGACATAACAGGCGAGAGCATTCCCTGAAAGTAAAGCATGACCTGACGCATACCATACTGATTCTGAAAGCTCTCGGAAATATCATCTATTTTCTTTGCAGTAATGCCCTTTATATCGAGCAGCCAGTCAGGATGCTCCTCTATAACCTCGAGTGTCTTGTCCTTGTACCTTTCGACAATTCTCTTTGCGGTGACAGGACCTATGCCCTTTATAACGCCACTTGAAAGATAGGCAAGAATAGACTCCTCGGTTGCAGGAAGCTCTTTCTGGTAGCTTTCCACCACAAACTGAGGACCATAGGCTGCGTGGTTTGACCATGTGCCCGTGGCACTTATAAATTCGCCCTCCGAAATAAGCGGCACGACGCCAACCATGGTTATTTCCTCTCCGTCGACGTCAACCTTAAAGACGCAGTATCCGTTGTCAGGATTCTGGAAAGTAACACTGTTTACAATGCCCTTTATGTGATTTGTATTTGTGTTGTCCTGCGGCATACTGCATTTCCTTTCTGTGAATTTTGTTATAAATTACTGTTTTGTGTTCTCAGGTATCCTGCGGATTTATTTTATCAAGCGTAATTCTGCCGATTTTTCCACTACGGAACTCGTCAATCAACATTCTTGTTGTCCTTGTAAAATCTACTTCACCGCCGGAAATTAAAAGACCTCTCTTTTTGCCTATAAGTTCAAAGACCTCATAAGATGCTTTGTCCTCTAATTCCTGTGGCGAGAGTTTGTATCTTTCACATAAAAGATGCGGATAATCCGAAAGCAGCTTTCCGCACAAAAGCACGGCTATGCTTTCTAAATCAAGGATTTCATCACGGATAGCACCGGTAAATGCAAGGTTTAAGCCAACCACCTCGTCATCAAACTTGGGCCACAAAACACCGGGCGTGTCAAGCAGCTCAACCGTGTTTTCCACCGTCACCCACTGCTGATTTCTTGTTACACCCGGACGATTTTCGCTCTTTGCCTTTTTAGAGCCGTAAAGACGGTTTATAAGCGTGCTTTTTCCGCAGTTTGTTACACCCATTATCATAACTCTCGGCAATTTATTCATACCCTTTGCGGAATAAGAGGCAAGCTTTTCAGACAACGCCACCCTTATGGCAGGTACAATTTCATTTACACGCTCGCCGGTTATGCAGTCGGTGAAAATCACCTTTGAGCCTTGGGATGTAAAATGCTTTTGCCATAGCTCGTTTTGCTTTGCATCCGACAAGGATGCCTTGTTCATAATGGTGATTACCGGCTTTGTGCCGACAATTTCACGCACCTTGGGGTTACGGCTGGAAACGGGAATTCTCGCATCGCACAGCTCGAGTACAAGGTCAACGTGCTTGAGACTTTCCTCTATTTGCCTTAAAGCCTTTGTCATATGTCCGGGAAACCACTGGATAACCTTTGCAACCTCTCTTGCGGTTGCCGCTCCCGGAGCTT
>JAZQVQ010000163.1:0-25342 GCA_045631825.1 Eubacteriales bacterium
TAAAGCCATCGGGTTTCCCGAAAAGTGCAGAGCACGCAGCACCTATATAGACATATGTGGCACTGTCATTTTTACACGCACAGATAAAACCCAGGCACGCAGGATAAATGTCGGCAGGAAATCTTGCTTGTCCAAACAAAAAAGAAAAAAGTATGTAAAAGAAATTTTTTGACAATTGCGATTTATTTTTATAAACGTAATCTACAAAAGGCTTCGGAAAAAGCAGCGACAGAGTTCTTGTAAGAGTTCCTGCTCTTTGTGCACAGGAAACTCTTATATAATTTACAAGTCCTTTCTTTTTTTTCCTTTTTAAATGCATCTGTCTTTTTCCGGCATTTGAAATTATTTGTGATTGCATTATTTTTAAACATCCTTTCCGATATTTTTTATTCCCGGTACTATATTAGCATTACAGTAACAAAATTTTTGTCGAACAAGGGAAAATTCCACAAAGAACACGGGAAAAACAACGTATCAAATATATGTTCACAAAATATTTTCAAATTTAAGAAAATAAATATTGCAAAATGAATTTGTTTGTGTTATAATAACTCCAAAGCGGTCAGGCGAAAGTCTGTCTAGTTGGAAATCCGGTTGGAAATTTTCAGGTTTTCATATTGAAATTACTTATGTTTGCAGCAAGACGGCAGTGTTTTGGCAAAGATGTGATTTACGGGTTTATATAAACGTGTACAGATAAGGAGTGAAAGCGAAATGAAACAGGGAATACATCCTGAATATGTTGAAGCAACAGTAAAATGTGCTTGCGGAGAAACATTTACAACACGTTCTACAAAATCAGAAATTCGTGTTGATATCTGTTCAAAGTGCCATCCGTTCTTTACGGGTAAGCAGAAATTTGTTGACGCCGGTGGACGTGTTGATAAGTTCAAAAAGAAGTTCAATCTTGACTAATCGTGGAACTATCATAAAACAAAAGCAATTTTTAAAGACGGTTTTGCCGTCTTTTTTGCTTTTTATTTTCATATTTTACTTTTTATGTAATTGACAATTTTTTTGCTGTATGCTATCATTCTTACAGATAGTTTAACATTATGGAGAGTGGTTAATTTGAAGATAATACACTGTGCTGATATACATCTCGATTCGCCGTTTACTGCCTTTGACCCTGTCGAAGCACAAAAGAGAAGAACGGCATTGAGAAGTGCATTTTCATCGCTTTTGCTTTATGCAAAGTCAAACAAAACAGAGCTTTTCTTAATATCGGGAGATTTATTCGACGACGAAAGTGTGACAAAGGACACATCTGTTATGCTTTGTCGTGAAATGGCATCTCTGCCTGATTGCCGTTTTGTCATTTCTCCCGGCAACCACGACCCATATACGCACACATCTCTTTACAAATTAACGGATTGGCCGGAAAATGTCTATATTTTCGACAGTGAGGATATAAAAAGTTTTGATTTTCCTGAAATCAACACCACCGTTTACGGTTATGCTTTTACGAGCGATACATATAGTAAAAACCCGCTTGAGAATTTTAGTGTCCTGGATAAAAGCAGAATTAACATTATGTGTGCCCACTGCGATTTTGGCGTAAAAACTTCAAATTATGCTCCCGTTACAAAGGAAGATATTTTAAAAAGCGGACTTGAATATTTTGCAATGGGACACATTCACAAAAGCACAAAAATTTTAAGTACCGGAAGTACGTATTATGCATACAGCGGTTGTTTGCAGGGCAGAAGCTTTGACGAAACAGGACACAAGGGTGCTATTGTGGGTGATATTTCAAAGGAGAGTGTAAATCTTAAACATACAAGGTTTTCGGGCAAACACTTTGAGAACTTTGAGTGTGACGTCACAGGACACTATGACTTTGAAGAGTCGCTTGAAAAAATCAAAAAGGACATTTCTGTGTTTGATACAGATACAATACTGAGAATTACTCTTTCCGGTGTTACGGGTACCATGTATTTCCCAAGCATTGAAAGATTAAAAAGTGAGTGTCCGTTTATAAGCTACATTGAGCTTTGTGACAACACACTCGGTCTTCTTGATGCACAAAAGCTAAAGGAGGACAAGACCATTGTCGGCGAGTTTTACCGGGCCATCGAAAGCAAGCTTACTGGCGACGATGAAAACGAAAAAAAGGTTGCTTCACTTGCCTTGAAATATGCTCTTATGGCTTTAAATTCTGTCGAGGTAAAGCTCTGATATATTCGAATTGCTATTATACAACAAAAATGGTGCGTTCAACGCACCATTTTTGTTTGTCTTATTGTTTTGTAACAATCTCATTTTGCATAGCAACAACACTTTCGGCACTATACATTTTTCGAAGCTTTGGTTTTTCTATTTTACCGGTAGCATTTCTCGGTATGTCTGCAAAAATAATATGTCTTGGTCTCTTATATCTTGCCATCGATTCACAGAACTTTGAAATTTCTTCTTCCGTACACGTTTCTCCCGGCTTTAGCTCGATAACCGCAAGTGTCTTTTCACCAAGACGCTTGTCCGCAATTCCTATAACCGCTGCATCCTTTATTTTATCATACGAACGCAGGAAGTTTTCAATCTCAACGGGATATATGTTTTCTCCGCCGCTGATAATAACATCTTTCTTTCTGTCAACAAGGAATATAAACCCGTCCTCGTCCTGCATAGCCATATCCCCAGTCATAAGCCACTCGCCATAAAGCGTGGATGCCGTTGCCTTTTCATCCTTGAAATAGCATTTCATAACAGACGGGCCTTTAACTGCAAGCTCACCAACGTCTCCCCTTTTTACAGGGTTTTTATTCTCGTCAAATATTTGTGTTTCCCAGCCCACTCCGGGCACACCGATAGCACCGACCTTATGTATATTTTCCATTCCCAAGTGAACACATCCAGGTCCCAGAGACTCTGTAAGACCATAGTTTGTATCATAATCATGATTAGGAAACCTTGTTTTCCAACGCTTAATAAGACTTGGCGGAACGGGTTGTGCTCCTATATGCATAAGTCTCCAGCGTGAAAGGTCATACTCTGACAAATCAAGTTCTCCGCTATCTATGGCATCGAGAATATCCTGTGCCCACGGAACAAGCAACCAACATATAGTTGCCTTTTCTTCGGATATTGTCTTTATAATCCACTTAGGGCTTACACCTCTAAGTATTATACCTCTGCCACCAACCAAGAATGAGCCAAACCAGTGCATTTTTGCTCCTGTGTGATACAACGGAGGTATACACAAAAATACATCATCTTTTGTCTGGTGATGATTATTGTTCTCGGTGTAGCACGAAGCCAAGATGCTGCTATGTGTATGAAGTACAGCCTTTGGAAAGCCTGTTGTTCCGGATGAAAAATAAATCGCAGCATCATCATTTTCTGAAATACTTATATGTACGTCCGAAACAGGCATATCTTCCATTAAATCATCTATGAATTTTGCATAATCTGGACAGTCTGCTCTGTTACCGACAAAGATAAATTCCTTTATATTTGCAAGTGAATCCTTGATTTCGTTTATTCTTGATATAAACTCTGTTCCAAAAACAAGCACGTCAGAATCAGACAGTTCAAGGCAATACTTTATTTCATCTGCAGAAAAACGGAAGTTCATCGGTGCAACTATCGCCCCTGTTTTGAGAATACCAAAATAAATCGGAAGCCAGTTTATGCAATTCATAAGCAAAAGTGCCACTGTACTTGACTTTGTCACACCCTCACTCAAAAAGTAATGGGCAAGTCTGTTTGCGTCATTATTGAATTCTTTCCATGTAAGAGTTCTTCTGTGGTCGGGCTTTGGCAATGCTTCGACAAGGTCGTACTCCTTCCAAGCCTTATCAATTTTCTCCTGAATCTCGGGATTTACTTCAACAAGGCTTACCTCGTCTGCGTAAAGAAGTGCATTTTTCGTCAGAATGTCTGTTATTATCATGACAATTCAATCCTTTCTGGTATCTATAAAAAAACCGGATTGCAAGCAAGCACTCCGGCACAGTCATAAAGAGCATTTCTCTTACGGACAACACTACACAAAAACATACTAAATAAAGTAACAACAAAAATGATTGTGAAATCCGATTAATTTCATAGTTATACTTCTCCAGATAAACTTACCGACATTATATACTGCAATTTTGACTTTTTTAAAATCAATTTTAGCATATTTTGTTAACAATAGTCATTTAATCTTATCCGCCCGATTTTAACAAATCAATTTCCGCCTCGGTAAGAAAACGCCACTGACCCTCCTCGAGCGATTCATCAAGCACAAGACCTGCAAAGCTTATCCGCTTCAAGCTCAAAACCTGCTTTTGCGAGCAGGCAAAGCAAAGCCTTTTTATTTCGTGAAATTTCCCCTCGGTAAGCGTTATTCTTGCAAAGCAGTTATTATCGGGCGAAATTTCAACAAAGGCAGGTTTCGTCTTTTTTCCGTCCATCATAATTCCGTCCTTCAAGAGAACTGCATCGCTTTGTGTAAAGGGTTTATCGCAAAGAACTTCATACACCTTTTTTGCGTGATGTCGGGGAGAAAGCAGATTATGTGCAAGCTCGCCGTCGGTTGTCATAAGAAGCAAGCCCACTGTATCCTTATCAAGTCTTCCACACGGGAAAAGTCCCTTTTCGGCGTAGTTTTTATCGAAAAGTGACATAACGGTTTTTTCGTTTTTATCGTCGGTTGAACTTATCAGTCCTGCAGGTTTATTTAACATAATGTATAAATGTTCGGAAAATTTCAGCGACGTACCCGCCACACAAACCTCATCGCAGTCTGTGTTTATTTTCCCGTCACCCGATTTTACCGTTTTTCCGTTTACAGTGACCATTCCCTTTTTGATTTTCCCGACCGCTTCTTTTCTGCTTATTACAAGTGAAGATGACAAATACTTGTCAAGTCTTACTAATGCCATAAATTCCCCCAAATTTCACCACTTAAATATAAATCAGACAGGTGTTTTTTCATTCTCTGTAAATTTGTAACTAAACTGATTATCCCCATTAATTCTTGGCAATTTCCATCTGTACTTTGTCGACAACATTCTTATGATAAATATTACCATTATTGCTATTATCGACGGAATTTCCACACTGTCAAGATAATTACGAAGTATAATATACACAACGCTTCCGACAATCGACGAAACAGCATATATATGTTTTTTAAACACATACGGAGTTGTATCACTTAAAACATCGCGAAATATTCCTCCGCCGACACCCGTAAGCATGCCGATAACAACCAGAATCAGCACATTGTCGGAAACTCCTGATGCAAATCCGACCTCAATTCCCCTGACTGTAAAAACCGCCAATCCCATAGCGTCGAACAAATTATTTGTTAATTCTATCCTTGCTCTGAAAAATGCGTATTTTTCCCTATGTATGTATGATACAATAAAAACAAGAATTGACACCAAAACGGCAATCGCAATAAAAACCCAGTTTCCGAATATCAACGGCGGATTATTACCTATTATAATATCACGTATTATTCCTCCGCCAACCGCGGTAATAACCCCCAGAAAAACCACACCAAACAAATCAAGATTTGCACCTATAGCAACAAGCGAACCCGATATGGCAAAGGATACTATTCCTATTGTTTCTAAAACCATCATAACAGTTTCCACAAAAAACACTCCTTTGTTTCGCAATAAAAAAATATATTTTTTTACAGAATATCTATCATACAATTTTTCTGTTTGTACTTTTTCTCGTGCTTTTTCTTATACTAATTTTCCCTCGCACAACACACGTTGATTATACATTATTTGCCAATAAAAGTCAATTTCTTTTTCGATTTACACATTTAAACGAAAAATCCGAAAAAAGTTCATATATTATACTTGAACATTCGTCTTTGTAACTGTATTATTTAAAGTAGCACAGTTAGCATATATTTGGCAATGCACTCTATTATATATTAACAACTTTACCGAAAAAATATCTTATAATTATCACATAAGATACAATTCAATTTCACAAACGAATGGTAAATTATACAAAGAAACAAATTTAACAAGAGAGGTCAGGGCATGAACAAATTTTTTACCAGCAAAAACGACACAAATCTTAAACAAAACGCAGAAATTCAAACCCCATCGACACTGACACAAGTCAACAAAAAGAAAAAGGCAAAAAAGACGCCTATGAGTAAGAAAACCAAGAAAAAAATACGCAAAATCATTATTTTTGCACTCATAGCTTTAGTGTTAATTGGTTTTATTCTATTCAAAAATGGTGTCTTTAACCGTTTTACAAACAAGGGTTCCTTTGCCCAGAATTCTCTTACTACATACAGTGTGTCACGCGGGTCAATCCAGAAAACGTTGACAAGCAACGGAACAATTGAGCCTGTTGGAAAATCTCAGGTAAACGCACTTGTAAAGGGCAAGATAATTGCTGACTATTTTGAAGAAGGCGACATTGTGGAAAAAGACCAACTTCTCTATCAGATTGAAACAACATCTGACCTTACTGACCTTGAGGATGCGTTGGAAAAAGCTCTTGAAAAGCTTGATGATGCGTTGGAATTAAAGGAAAAGTTAAATGTCAAGTCCGATTACGTCGGAAACATCGAGAAGTTATATTTTGAAGTCGGAGACGAGGTCAAACAGGGAGACAAAATCGCCGACATCATTGACCGAGAGACAATGCTTATAGATATTCCGTTTATGAAGGTTGACTGCGACCTTATAAGAGTCGGTGACAAAGCTACCCTTACCGTCGAACCATCTTATGAAACAATCGACGGAATTGTTACAGAAATAAGTCCTCTTACACAAATAAACTCACTTGGAGTAAAAACCTCAAAGGTTACTATAAGTGTTTCCAACATTGGTGCAATTTCCACTGAAACTACAGCTTTTGCCAAGGTCGGTGATATGGCTTGCACTTCTTCGGGCAAATTCTATTACAACGACGAGGGCTCTGTATACGCCGAAAACGAGGGCGAAATAAAAGAGATTTACAAAAACGAAGGCTCTCGTGTCGGAAAAGACAGTGTGATTTTACGAATCGAAAGCGAATCGCTTGAGGACTCAATCAAGGAACTTGAAAAGCAGATAGACAGAGCCAGAGACAATCTTGAAGATTACAACGATATGTACAACATAACCTCACCTACAGCAGGAACTATTATGGCAAAGGAATACGATGCAGGAGAAACAATAGGCTCATCAAGTTCTTCAAGCTCAAGTCTTGCGGAAATATACGATATGTCAGCATTTGTTTTCAAAATGAAAATAGACGACCTTGATATTGACTCGCTGAAAAAAGGTCAGGACGTTATAATAACTTCAAGTGCCAGAAACGGTTATGTCTGGACGGGTACTATCACAAACATAAGCGTTCAGGGCTCTACCGAAAACGGAGCTACCGCCTACCCTGTCACTGTCACAATATACAACGAGGAAGACCCTGGCAAACGCATTGTCGACGAGGACGGAACTATCCACAAAACATACAAATCGGGCAAAGTTTCAACCGTCAAAAACTATGTTCTTGAGTCTATCGAAAATATGCAAGGCTCTGTAATTTACAATTACAATGACGGTTTACAGATTACAGAAACTCTGTCAGGTGATGCAAAGGTCTACACAGTCGAGGACAAAACTTTGAGAAAGGCCTCCGATGGTACATACTCGTTAAACGGCAACATATACGTACTTTCTGATGATATGAGCACGCTTTCTATAGAAACCATGGACGAATCAAATATGCTCCGCCCCGGTATGAACGTGGATGCCGAAATAATCCTCGGTGCTGTAACCGACGTTATTACGATTCCCGTATCGGCTGTTTCAAGGGGAAATGTCGTAAAAGTTCTTAAGCGTGCAGAAAATACAGATTTGTCAGGTGACAGTTTCTTGCCCGGCAATCCGGAAAACACACCTGAAGATTCTTTTCCGTACGGTGAAAAGCCAGACGTCAGACCCAATATGAATATCGACTCAGATGAAGAACGTCCACAACTCCCCTCTCAAAAAACACAAAAAAACAACTCGGATAGCGAAAACACACAGGAACGCACCCTTATGCCCGGTCAGTACGGTTCTGCCGAGCCTGATGCAAGTTACGAGGAGGTTGTCGTAACTCTCGGTATAAGTGATGACAATATGGTTGAAATTACAAGCGGTCTTAATGTCGGTGACATTATTATACTTGATGAATTTGCTATGCAGATGATGGGTGGCACATCCTCCAATAATATGTACATAACGGGCGGCGGCATGATGGGCGGTGGCATGATGATGGGCGGCGGAGGAATGAGAGGCCCCGGTATGTCATCCCGTCCGGTATTTGCAGGTTGAGGTGATACACATTGATTACATTAACCGATATAAATAAAATATATGTAAACGGAGATACCACCACTTACGCATCTGACAACGTCAGCCTACACATCGACAAGGGCGAATTTGTCGCCATTGTCGGTCAGTCAGGCTCGGGAAAATCCACCATTATGAACATCATAGGGTGTCTTGACGTACCGACTTCGGGAACTTACAAGCTAAACGGCGTTGACGTTTCCACCATGGAGGACAACGAGCTTGCCGAGATACGAAACAAAATGCTCGGGTTTATTTTCCAGCAATATAATCTCATTCCAAAGCTTACAGTCCTTGAAAATGTTGAACTTCCTCTATTGTATGCAGGCTACTCCAAGTCTGAGAGAAAAAAGGCAGCAAAAGCTGCACTTAAACGAGTTAGTCTCGAAGAAAAGGAAAAAAATTATCCCTCTCAGCTTTCAGGCGGTCAGCAGCAACGAGTTTCAATAGCAAGGGCACTTGCCGGAAATCCGTCTGTTATACTTGCAGACGAGCCAACGGGTGCTCTGGATTCCAGAACCGGACGTGAGGTTTTACAGTTTTTGCAGTCCTTGAATGAGGAAGGAAACACCATTGTCCTTATAACTCACGACAACGACATAGCAAAATCTGCAAAGAGAATAGTCCGGCTACATGACGGCAAGGTTATATATGACGGGCCTGCCGATTCGCCTAAAGCAACCGTTCAGGCTGACGTTGCTTTTGAAGACGATCCCCTGGTTACGCAAATGGAAAATCGCAGAAAGGGGGATAATTGATGGGCATTGGACAATGTTTTTTAATGGCATTTAAAAGTATAAGCACAAGCAAAATGCGTTCTTTTCTGACTATGCTCGGAATTATCATAGGTGTTGCAGCAGTCATAATTATTATGGCTCTTGGCAACGGTATGACTATATATATGAACGATATGTTTGCTTCTTTAGGTACAACAAACATCACAGTTAATGTATTCGGGCGTGGCTCATCAAGAACTGTCGATGTTGACGATTTATACGAGTTTTACGAGCAAAACAAAGATATTTACTCATATATGTCGCCGACAGTAAGCTCGGGTGCCGAGGTTAGAGGTGATGACGGCACTGCTCACTACCCCACCATTACCGGTGTCGGCGAAGATTACCTCGACTTAAAAGACTACAAGATTGAAAACGGCAGAAACATAGAATATGTAGACATTGCTCTTTACAAAAAATTCTGTGTTGTCGGAGCTTACTACAACGAAATTGTTTATGCAGGAGACGCCGTCGGCAAATATCTCCGAATAAACGGAGACAAATATCTTATAATCGGAACTGTTGAGCAACAGGGTCAAGAGTTAGAGGAATACGGCACCGACGATTTTGTTATTTTGCCATATTCTACTGCGGCAAAATACGTTTCCTGGTCAAACGAAATAAACAATTTTACTTTTAAATCGATAGATGATGTATCTGTGACAGAGGGAATTGAAAGACTTGAGTCAAGGCTTTACGAAACTTTCCAGAGTGAAGATTTTTACTCGGTTTCAAGTCTTACTCAAATGCTTGACGAAGCAAACAAAATGATGGATACCGTTGTCCTTATTCTTGCGGCAATAGCGAGTATATCACTTGTCGTAGGCGGCATAGGCATTATGAACATTATGCTTGTTTCAGTTACTGAAAGAACAAGGGAAATAGGTATACGAAAAGCTCTTGGTGCTAAAGGCAGACACATAAGATTACAGTTTGTAATTGAGGCTGCAACTACTAGTGCTCTGGGCGGAATTATAGGTATTCTTTTGGGTATCGGTATTTCAACAGCAGTTTCAAAAATCCTTGCAAGTACATTGCAAATGACCGCTGTTCCCTCGTCAAGCTCCATATTAATTTCCTTTGGGATCTCCGCAGGAATCGGGGTTATTTTTGGTTATCTACCTGCAAACAAGGCGGCAAAACTAAACCCAATAGAAGCCCTGCGTCACAACTGATACAGATATAAGGACAAAAACAGAAAGGGTATTTATACTGATGAAAACAAAAATAACCATATGCTTTACTCTTATGCTTACCTTGGTTTTTTCATCTTTGAGTGTCTTTGCCGCAAACAGTGCGATTGCTTCAAAATCCTTTGCGGAAATGACTGACACAATAAAGCTTCTTGAAATAGCCAACGGTGACGAAAACCAAAATATGAATTACGACAAATTCGTAACACGTGCAGAATTTGTCAAAATGGCAGTGAGTGCATCGCCAAGCAAGGACGAAGCAACAAACTCAAAAATCAACGTATCTCTCTTCCCCGATGTGAGAAACACATACTGGGGTGCAAGTTATATCTCCGTCGCAATAAAAGGCGGGCTTGTAAACGGCTTCCTTGACGGAACTTTCCGTCCAAACGACAATGTAAAGCTTGAAGAAGCCGCAACAATTGTCTTAAAACTTCTCGGATACACAAGTTCGGATTTTATAAGTCCATATCCGCAAGGACAACTTGCAAAATACAAAAGTCTAGGACTTGACACAAACATCTCGGCAAAGCAAGGCGATAATTTAACCCGTCTCGAGTGTATGCAGATTTTATACAATGCTCTTTCGACACCAACGAAAAATGGTACTGTATACTGTTCCACTCTTGGTTACAAGGTTGGAAACGACGGAGTTATAGACCACAAAGCTCTTATTGAAAACAAACTAAAGGGCCCGTATATTGTTTCCGAAAGTGGTATTGACCAGATAATAGAATTCAATAAGGAAAGTGCTGTTGTATACATAGATGATAAAATTTCCGACATTTCAAAAATCAGACCGTTTGACTGTGTATACTACAACAACGAAATAAGCACTATCTGGGCTTATACGGACAAAACCTTCGGAGTTATCGAAAGTCTTTTACCAAACGCAATAAATCCTACAAGTGCACTTATTGCCGGAAAAACATATTCTTTCAACTCCAACTTCTCAGGTGTGGAAAACTTAAAAACCAATTTATTTGTTATGCTCGTATTTGACAGAAACAAAAACATTGGTGCAATAGTGCAGGCCGACAGCGAAATGTACAACAAGTATCACGCCCCCAAAACACAGAGTTCTTCCATAGCCGATGCGGCTTTATCCGAGCCTGTTGTATTTACCGACGTCAAGTCTTTAACAAGCAATGCTCCGTTCGAAATAAGCGGTTCTACAAAAATTTTATTTGAAGATTCCCTTTTGCAGTTATCCGACTTAAAGTCAGGTGACGTATGTTACTTTGTCCCCACATTTGACAGTATTGTCGTATACAGAAAAACTGCAACAGGTATTTTTGATGCCACAAAATCAGGTTCTTCCGACAATGAAAGTCTTACTTTATCCGGCAAAAAATATCTTTTTGGCAACACAAGTGTCAAAAATATGTTTTCATCGGGCGGTATATACGCATCAGGTCAGAATTTTGTAACTCTGATTCTCGGAAAAAATGATGTTGTTATTGATGCTAAAGATGGGAACATTTTACTTCTCGAAGACAACAATAACAATCCCACCCTACTTGATATGATTGAAGAAACCTTAAGTGTTCCGATTCACATAAGTTCTTCCAAAGACCTTTTATCCTTTACAAAGGATATACCGTTTGATGTTTCAAAGGCAAGCATCTACCTCAACAATACTGCTTCAAGTCTTGACCAGCTCAGGCTTAACGACATTGTATACTACTCAAAGCCATTTAAGAGTCTCTGGGTTTACAGATACGCCGTAAGTGGAACAATAGAGGAAGTAACTCCTGCTATGTCTCCTCAAAGCGTTGTTGTTGCGGGACGTACATACAAGATAGCTTCTTCCAAGACTTCGTATGATTTATCAAATTTTGGCACTTACAAGGTTGGCGATTTTGTAACGCTGCTTTTAGGAAGAGATGATGCTGTTGCAGCTATTGCAAATTCAGGCGACATTTATTCAGAGCTTTACGGCGTTGTTACAGCCCTTGGTACAAAGGACTACAAAAAAGCAGACGGAACCACCTACAAAGCAGACTATATAACAATAATAACAGGCGATGCTTCGGTTTACACATATCAGCATAAAAACCGCAATTTTGCCGTCGGCGATGTTGTAAAAGTAACTCTCAGTGAAAGTGTCAGCATAACCAAAAGTTATACCGACATAACATCTGCTACTGCCACCAGAGTAGCAAATGCCATCAAAAACGGAAACTTCTCCGATGAATGCCGTATACTTGACTATCACGTGTCAAACCCTACAAGGATTTACCCCTCAAGAATCAAAGGTCTTGACATAGAACCCGGAAGCTTCCTCTTTACAGGTGCTTTAATGCACTATCAATTTGACGAGGAGGGCAACATCTCTTGCCTTATCTTCAACAACTTTACAGGTGATGCGGAAAAATACGGCTTTGCCACAACAGTAACAGCATCGGGTGCAGAATACATATCAGGTGATACCGAGCAAACATTTAAAGGTGAGATAGGTAAATCAATTACCTCCTCACCCATAAAGATAAGAACAAACAGTTTTGGCGAGGAGATTTTAAGCAATCTTACCTCATATGTCGATGTTGATTCTATTACACGTTTCGCAGTATACGATGAAAGAGGAAACGAGTATCTAATTTCAGACTCTGTTCAGGTTGTCATTATGACGCTTTCCGAAACAGTTGTTGAGGACAAACGTTATTCTGCCTGTTCTGTTTCGGACATAAATGAAGTTTCAAACGGAAATTACACTCTGCGTGCTTATTACGACAAAACTCCCTCATCAGGCGGCAGAATCAGAGTCATTGTTGCTACGGCTAAATAATAATTTGACATTTACACCCCGAAAGCCTTGTTATTTCGGGGTGTTTTCAGATTTATGTTTTTAATGAAAATGCATAAAAGTATACCGTTCAAAAAAGCCTTATTATCAGCTTTTTTAAACAATACATCAAAAATTACTTAAATTTATTGACAAACAAGAAAATTTATGGTAATATATATCCAGCACTATGTGTGCTGGACTTGGAGGTGCTCCTATGGCAAACGTGGAACAGGAACTCATTTGCGACGAAATGTCTCAAAAAATAATTGATGTTGCAGCCAAGCTTGCTTTGTCAGAAGGGATACACAATATCAATGTCCGTAAAATTTTAAATGAGCTTGAAATTACAAACAGGGTTTTTTACAACCGTTTTCACAACCTGGAGGAAGTTCTCAACATAATTTCTGAAAATTCAATTCTTGAAGTCCGCAAAAGTTTGAAATTCCATTTTGATGAAAACAAAGACTTCTTTGAGCAGATAATGGACGAGGTTGAAAAGACTCTTATCATCTCATACGAAACGAGAATGAACTTTGCTCATTATGTCTTTGAAAACGACTCTGTTTCCAACAGCAATTATCAATGGTGGACAGAGGAAATCAAAAAGATTTTAACTTATGCAATCAACAAAGGTTACATCAAAAAGGTTGACCCCGATATGACAAGCTATGCAATCTGGTGCTTTATACGTGGATTCAACACTGATGCCATTGGCAGAAAGCTTTCCCTTGATGAAGCTATGAAAAGATACAGATACGGTTTTAAATTTATTTTGAACGGATTAAAAGCGTAATAAAAATTTTTAGACAGAGATTACCCTCTGTTTAAAAAACAGTCAGCACACTGTGTGCTGAATTTGTCGAAAACTTGTCGGGAATTACAAAATTCCCGAATAAAGCTTACAGCACACCCTGTGCTGAGAAAGGTGTAAGAAAATGTCTATAAAAATTATTAGCACAGGAGCATACGTTCCTGAAAAGGTAGTTACAAATGATGACTTATCAAAAATGGTAGACACATCAGACGAATGGATTGTTCAGCGCGTGGGAGTAAAAGAAAGGCGTGTATCTGTCAACCAGACCGCCGGTGATTTTGCAATTTATGCAGCCAAAGAAGCTCTTGCTTGTGCCGGCATTTCAGGCAGCGATATTGATTTAATTATTGCTGCGACAATTTCGTCCGAGACACTTTGTCCGACAGTCGCAGGTATTGTACAAAAGGAAATTGGTGCAACCTGCCCTGCTTTTGATGTAAACTCAGCCTGCAGCGGTTTTCTGTTTGCTCTTGACACAGCAGTTTCATACATAATACGTGGCAGTGTAAAAAAAGTTCTTGTTATCGGTGCCGAGCGGCTCAGCAAGCTTGTTGACTGGAACGACAGAGGAACTTGTGTGATTTTCGGCGACGGTGCAGGTGCTTTTGTTATTGAGCCGGGTGACGGATACCTTTCCTCATATCTTTATACAAGCGGAGGAAATGAAGTAATAGAGATCCCGTCGTTTTCGGGAAGCTCGCCATTTTTCAATGGTGAGAAGAAGCAGCCGTATATTTTTATGGACGGTCAGGAAACTTTCAAATTTGCCGTAAGTAAAATTGTTGAAGACATCAAGAATGTGACTACAAAAGCAGGGCTTGAGCTTTCTGACATTGATTACGTCGTGACGCATCAGGCAAACATAAGAATAATAGAGTATGCTGCAAAAAGGCTCAAAATGCCTATCCAAAAATTTGTTGTTGACATTGAAAAATATGGCAATACTTCATCAGCAAGTGTTGCGATAGCTTTTGATGAGCTTCATAAATCAGGAAAACTTAAAAGGGGTGATAAGATAGTAATGTCAGCTTTTGGCGGAGGCTTATCCAGTGCCGCCTGTGTAATTGAATGGTAAGAAAATTTATTAAAAAAATTATTTTTAGGAGGATTTTATTATGACACTCGAAAAGGTAAGACAGGTTTTAGCAGACCATTTGGAAATGGATGTAGAGGAAATTACCGAGGCAACAACATTTGAAGATCTCGGAGTTGATTCTCTCGACGCAGTTGAAATCATGATGGAAATGGAAGACGAATTCGGTGTTGAAAACAAGCCCGCTGAAGCAGGCAAAAGTGTCAAAGAATTAGTTGCTTACATCGATTCCAAAAAGGCGTAAACCGGCAAAGGAGCGTAGAATAATGTTAAATACACCAATATGTGAAATGCTTGGAATTAAATATCCCATTTTACAAGGTGGTATGGCACATATATCTGATGCACACCTTGCTGCTGCTGTTTCAAACGGTGGTGGACTTGGCATTATTTCTGCTGCAAATGGTAATGTCGCTTGGCTTTCCGGACAGATTGATACTGCCCGGGAGCTTACCGACAAGCCTTTCGGCGTAAACATAATGCTTATGGGCGAAAACATTGACGAAATTGCAGCTCTTATAGCAGAAAAGAAAGTTGCTGTTGTCACAACCGGTGCAGGCAACCCTGAAAAATACATACCTATGTGGAAGCAGGCCGGCGTAAAAGTCATTCCTGTTATAGCATCCTGTGCTCTTGCAAAGCTTGTAGAGCGTAGCGGTGCAGATGCCGTAATTGCCGAAGGCGGAGAATCGGGCGGTCATGTTGGCGAAATGACAACTATGGCTCTTGTTCCGCAGGTTTGTGACAGTGTAAATATTCCCGTAATTGCAGCCGGCGGTATTGCCGACGGCAGAACACTGGCGGCGTCTTTGATGCTCGGAAGTGTTGGCGTTCAGATAGGCACAAGATTTCTTGCCGCTTACGAATGTAACATCAGCCGTGAATACAAAGATAAACTTTTAAAAGCGAACGATACTGCAACTATAGTTACAGGAAGAAGATTAGGACATCCCGTAAGAAGTCTTAAAAGTCCTTTTTCAAGAGCATACCAGAAAGCAGAGTACACCGACATAAGCGACGACGAACTTGAAAATATGGCGAAAGGTTCTCTTAAAGCTGCAGTCGTTGACGGAGACAGCAAAAAAGGTTGTTTCTTAGCAGGTCAGATTTCAGGTATGGTTAACAAAGAACAAAGTGCTTCGGAAATAATAAAGGATATTATTGACGAAGCTGAAATAATTTTGAACGGAGCTAAAAAATGGGTAAAATAGCATTTGTTTTTTCTGGTCAGGGTTCTCAGTACAGCGGTATGGGAAAATCCTTTTATGACTTAGGCGGTACAGCGAAAAGACTGTACGACGAAGCGGAAAAATTGCGTCCCGGAACTATGACACAATCATTTTCCGGCTCTGATGATGATTTAAAAATCACCGCAAACACTCAGCCTTGCATATATCTTGTCAGTCTTGCAGCAGCATTATCATTGAATGAAAATGGCATTTTTGCAGACGGTGTGGCGGGATTTTCTCTCGGGGAAATAGGAGCTCTTGCGTACAGCAAAAGCTATACTCACCTTGACGGATTTAAAATTGTAACTGCCCGCGGAAGACTTATGAATAATGCAGCCGACCCCGAAAACACAGCAATGTGTGCAGTACTTAAGCTTGACAGCGAAACTGTCTCGCAAACAGCATCGCAGTTTGACAAGCTATATGCGGTAAATTACAACTGCCCCGGTCAGACAGTAGTATCGGGACTAAAAAGCAGTATGGCTGACTTTGAGGAAAAAATAAAAGAGCTTGGAGGAAAATGTATTCCTCTTGCAGTAAGCGGTGCTTTTCACTCACCGTTTATGAGTGATGCGGCAGAAAAATTTGAAAAAGAGCTTGGAAATTACCCCATCACCTCTCCCGAAATACCGGTTTTTGCAAATTTGACCGCAAATCCTTATGGCGAAAACATAGCATCAACACTCAAAAGTCAGATGCAGTCTCCTGTAAAATGGCAGCAAACAATCGAAAATATGATGGCAGACGGATTTACAGATTTTATCGAAGTAGGTCCCGGCAAGACCCTTTGCGGACTTATCAAAAAAATCTCCAAGGATGTAAATGTATATTCGGTTGAAAATGCAGAAACGCTTTCACAAACAGTAGAGGCGGTGAAGAACAATGCTTAACGGCAAAACAGCCATTATCACCGGTGGTTCAAGAGGAATTGGTGCAGCTATAGCTGAAAAGTTTTCCTCACTCGGAGCAAACATTGCTATAATCTACAACGGAAACACCGATGGTGCAACGGCAGTAAAAAACATAGCTCAAAGCAATGGTGTCAAAGCTGAGATTTACAAATGCAATGTTGCAAATGCACAGGAATGCAAGGACACTGTCGCAGCTATAATTCAAGAATTTGGTGGTGTTGACATTCTTGTAAACAATGCCGGCATTACACGTGACAATCTTTTGATTTCTATGAGCGAAGAAGAGTTTGACGATGTTTTAAACATCAATTTAAAGGGATGTTTTAACATGACAAAAGCCTGCGGCAGAAATTTCATCAAGAGAAAATACGGAAAAATTATTAACATATCCTCCGTATCTGCTCTGATATCAACCGCAGGTCAGGTCAACTATGCATCCTCAAAGGCTGGCGTTATTGCATTAACCAAGGTTACTGCAAGAGAATTTGCATCAAAAAACATTTGCTGTAATGCCATCGCTCCCGGATTTATAACAACGGATATGACGAAAGACTTGCCACAGGAAGAATATTTAAAATCTATACCTTTAAAGAGATTAGGAAAGAGCGAGGATGTTGCAAACTTAGCAGCATTTTTAGCAGATGAAACATCTGATTACATTACAGGCGAAGTAATACGTGTAGATGGCGGTATTGCCATTTAACAAAGGAGTGAATTTGATGAAACGAGTTGTAATAACAGGACTTGGTGCTGTTACCCCCGTAGGCTGCGATGTACCTACTTTCTGGGAAAGCTTAAAAGAAGGCAAATGCGGCATTGATTATATAACAAAATTTGATAAAAGCGAATACCGTGTAAAAGTTGCGGCAGAAATCAAAGATTTTGACCCGTCCTTATATATGGAAAAGGCAGAAATAAGACGCAGTGACAAATTTGTTCAGTATGCAATAGCGGCGGCGGCACAGGCAGTTTCCGACAGCGGTATTGAAAACAATGTTGCATCCGAACGCTTTGGCGTTTACTACGGCAGCGGTATCGGTGGTTTTGACACTTTTGTGGATGAACACAACAATCTATTAAACAGAGGCCCTCTACGTGTTTCCCCCCACTTTATTCCAAAGCTTATTACAAATATGGCAGCAGGAAACATTGCTATTAAATTCGCTGCAAAAGGCCCTTGCATCGCAGTGAGCACGGCGTGTGCTACAGGCACAACCGCCATTGGTGAAGCATACAGAGCTATTAAGGCAGGATATGCCGATGCAATTATAGCAGGCGGTGTTGAGGCAAGCATATCTCCTTTAGCAGTTGCAGCATTTATGAACTGCATGGCACTTTCTGAAAGTCAGGATATAAATGCAGCATCAATTCCCTTTGACAAAAACCGTGGCGGGTTTGTTATGGGTGAAGGTGCCGGAGCGTTGATTGTGGAAGAATACGAGCACGCACTAGCCAGAGGAGCAAAAATATATGCAGAGGTTGTAGGCTACGGAAGCACTTGTGATGCATTCCACGTAACCGCACCCGACGATTCTGCTCAGAGCTCGTCAAGAGCTATATCCGATTGCCTGAAAGAATCAGAAAAAGAATATGCTCCCGAAAAAATTTATATTAATGCGCACGGAACAAGCACACCGCTTAACGACAAAACCGAAACAAAGGCCTTCAAAAACGTATTTGGCGATGATGCTTACAAACTTAACATCAGCTCAACAAAGTCTATGACAGGTCATCTTCTCGGTGCTGCCGGTGCTATTGAGGGGATTGCAGCGATACTTTCACTTTGCGAAAACATTGTTCCGCCAACAATCGGATACAAGGAAAAAGACGAAGAATGTGATTTGAACTACACACCCAACAAAGCAAACAAAACAGAGCTTGATTTGGCAATGTCAACATCCCTAGGATTTGGTGGGCACAATGCTTGTGTTGCGTTTGCAAAAGTCTGAGGTGCGTTATGAACAAAGAACAGATTAAAAACATACTTCCTCACAGAGACAATATGTTACTTCTTGACGAGGCAGAGCTTATAGATGGTGTTGCACACGGGAAAAAGCTTATTACCGGCAAGGAGTGGTTTTTAAAGGGTCACTTTCCGGACAGTCCCGTTGTTCCGGGTGTCATTCTATGCGAAATCCTTGCACAATCTGTCTGCGTATGTTTGGACGGCGTTATTGACAACGACAAGCTTCCGTTTTTCACCGGACTTGACAAAGTCAAATTCAGAAATCCTGTAAAACCCGGTGACGTATTTGAAACCAGATGCGAAATAACAAAAGAAAGGTCTCCTTTCTACTTTACAAAAGGCTCCGGGTACGTCGGCGGAAAGCTTTGTGTAAGTGCTGAATTTTCATTCGCAATAACAAATAAAGCGGAGGAATAAATATGGAGCTGGGTAAAATATTCAAATTTTTGGGCAAAGACGAGGATATAAATTGTCCAAAATGTTCTAAATTAGGCAAACACTCTGAGTTTTTTGACAATTTTATGATTTGTCCCGAGTGTGGTACATATTTGAGAATGGGTGCCATGGAAAGAGTCGCACTTATTACCGACAAGGGCAGCTTTAATGAAATTGACGGCAATCTGAAAAGCAAAAACCCGATAAATTTTCCCGATTATGACGCAAAAATCAAAAAAGCTGTCAAAGACAGCGGATTAAGCGAGGGCGTCGTATGTGGAACTGCACTTATAGACGGATACCCTTGTGCCATATTTGTCATGGATTCAAAGTTTATGATGGGCAGTATGGGAACAGTTGTGGGTGAAAAAATAACAAGGCTTTTTGAAAAAGCTACCAAGGAGCATTTACCTGTCGTAGGATTTACAACATCCGGCGGTGCCAGAATGCAGGAGGGTATTTTTTCTTTGATGCAGATGGCAAAGGTTAGCGGTGCTGCAAAGAAGCACAGTGACGGAAAAAACCTCTACATTACGGTTATTACAGATCCGACTACCGGTGGTGTTACAGCAAGCTTTGCAATGCAGGGTGATATAATAATATCCGAGCCAAAAGCACTCATTGGTTTTGCAGGTGCAAGAGTTATTGAACAGACTACCGGCAAGAAATTACCGGAGGGTTTCCAGAGAGCTGAATTTATGTTGGAGCATGGCTTTATTGATATGATTGAGGACAGAAAAAGACTCAAGTACACTATTGGAAAGCTTCTTAAAATTCATTCAGCTGATGCTTGTTAGGATTGGATGTGATAAATATGAATACAAAAGTTAATGCTTATACCAGAGTTCTTGCGGCGAGAAGCAACGAAAGGCAGCTTGGAGGATTCTATCTTTCAAGAATGATTGATGATTTTGTTGAGCTTCACGGAGATCGTCGCTACGGAGACGATGCAGCCATTATCGGTGGTGTTGGTATGCTAAGCGGTATTCCCGTAACTGCCATTGCAATGGAACGTGGTGCAACAATCGAGGAAAGAATAAAGCGGCATTTTGGTTGTCCTACCCCTGAGGGCTACAGAAAAGCACTAAGGCTTATGAAAGAAGCCGAAAAATTCAAAAGACCTATAATCTGTTTTATAGGAAGCTCAGGTGCGTATTGCGGCATTGACGCCGAGGAACGTGGTCAGGGTGAGGCTATTGCAGAAAATCTTTTTGAAATGATGGGGCTTGCTACGCCTATTATATCCGTAGTGGTCGGTGAAGGCGGCAGCGGTGGTGCTTTGGCACTTGGTGTTTGTGATACTGCCATCATGCTTGAAAACGCAGTTTATTCGGTCATATCTCCCGAAGGGTGTGCAAGCATACTCTGGAAGGATTCTTCAAAGGCGGCCGAAGCTGCCGATGCGTTAAAGCTTACTGCAAACGATTTATATTCATTTGATATAATAGAAAAAGTTATTGACGAAAAAGACAAATCCGCACAGGAAATTTGTTCGGATCTTAAGAATTATCTGGTAGAGCAATTAAAAGCCAAACAAGCCATTCCAACGTCTCAGCTTCTTCAAGACAGATACCAGAAATTTAGAAAAATAGGAGCTTGTTAACAAAGGCAGCAAGTAAATCAGGAATAAGAAAGACTACTATGTCTTTAATATGCAAGTTAAAGGTCAGGACAAACGTCCTCACCTTTTTGATCGTCATACTCATAACAGATACAGTTTTTGTCGATATAGCATAAATCTCGTTGTCTCAAAGCAATTTCATTGAAAAAGCTCTTCCAACAAAAAAATTTTTGTAATACTTACGCAATATATAAAAATTTAATATACATTAACCAAATAAAAGACGGTTTTGCGAATAATATACTTTGAATTGCGAAAAATAAAGATAAAATATTATAGTTGGAGTGAATAATATGTTTAAACATGAAAAAATTCTTTTTCATCCGGTAGAAGTTGAAAGACCTAATCCACAGTATGCCGTACTGCTTCAGGAACAACTCGGCGGGGGAAATGGTGAGATGAAAGCAGCTATGCAATATATGTCACAGAGCTTTCGTATAAAGGACCCCGAAATTAAGGATTTGTTTCTGGATATAGCTGCCGAAGAACTCGGACACATGGAAATGGTTGCACAAACAATCAATTTGCTGAACGGACATGATGTGGACGCAACTCAGGTACAAGCAGGAGAAGTTCAGTCTCATGTGCTTCTGGGACTAAATCCCGGTCTTATAAATTCATCAGGCTACTCCTGGACAGGAGATTATGTTACAGTAACGGGAGATTTGTGTGCCGACCTTTTAAGTAACATTGCATCTGAACAACGTGCAAAGGTAGTATATGAATATCTATATCGCCAGATTGAAGACGAGAAAGTGAGAGAAACCATAGATTTTCTCTTAAACCGTGAAGAAGCACACAATCAGATGTTCCGTGATGCTTTTAACAAAGTACAAAATAGCGGCTCTAACAGAGATTTCGGAACAACAAAAGCTGCCCGAATGTATTTTTCAATGTCTGATCCGGGGCCTAATGCTTTTGCAAATAACGAAACGACAGCACCTTCTTTTAGTAAATAGTATTTTATTGTGGAAACCCCTTTGAAGAATATCTTTCAAAGGGGTTTGTTATATGAATTTTGATATACATTAAACAAAAAACTAACGCAGAGCGGGAAACTCATTAGTTGGTGGCAGACAATTATAATTTTTACACACATAAAATGTTATCTGATTGTTTAAAAGCGGATACTCTGTGCTTTCTGTCACTACCAATACATTTGCCATAAAAGGCAGTCTTTCTCTTATTTGATTTAAATCAGAGCATTCCTTTAATGCAATCGTAATATGAGGTATGGGGTTTTCGTGCATTATCAGTGCGATTAAAAACATACTGTTACCTGACGGATATTCGTTTGCCTTAGCAGACATAAAAGCTATCTGCTTTTCCAAAAGTTCTTTGTACTCATCCTTTTCTGTGATTTGATGCAATCTCACCAAGTTATAAGCCATGACTGAATTTCCACTGGGAACAGCCCCATCATAGGTTTCTTTTGGATTTATAAATAGTTCTGTACCATTCGGCTCGGAAAGATAAAAACCGCCGTTTTTACAGTCTGCAAATTGCCTTACTGCTTCTGTGCAAAATTTTTCTGCCCTTTTAAGATAATTTTCATCAAGTGTTGAGTTGTAAAGTTCTGTCAAGGCTGTCACATAGAAAGCATAATCGTCTAAAAAGGCATGATTTGTACGCTTTCCTTCACGAAAGCTAGTATAAAGCTTTACCTCATCGCACAGATGCTTTTCAATAAATTCCTGCGAATTTTGTGCTGCATTAATATACTTTTCATTTCGCGTAACTCTATATAGCATGGACAGTGCTGCAATCATCAAGCAATTCCATGATAACAATATTTTATCATCAAGGTGAAGCGTATAACGTTTTTTTCGATAACTGTACAGTTTTTTTATTTCATCTTGAAATTCAGCCTTTAAATCATTACTCTTAAGCAGGTTAGGAATATTGACACCTTCAAAGTTTCCGTCTTGCGTAATGTCAAAAGTTTCGGCAAATTTTTTCCCTCTCTCTTTGCCTAAAACATCAATTATTTCATTTAGCAAAAAAGTGTAATATTTGCCTTCAACACCCTCACTGTCTGCATCTTGAGCACTATAAAACCCTCCTGCTTCAGATGTCATTTCATTTAAGATATATTCCGCAGTCTTCTCTGCAGTATCAAGATAAATATAGTTGTTAGTGATACTGTAAGTAGATACATATGCCATTATCAGCAAGGCATTATCATACAGCATTTTTTCAAAGTGAGGAGCAAGATAGTACTTATCAGTCGAGTACCTTGAAAACCCGTAACCGATATGGTCGAAAATGCCGCCTTTTCTCATTTGCAGCAGTGTTTTTTCTGCCATTTTCAAGCTATCGGGATGATTGTTTTGTTTTGCATACAACATTAAAAATAACAAGTTGTGCGGTGTGGGAAACTTCGGGGCACGACCAAATCCGCCAAAAGTGCTGTCAAAGGTATGCTCAAAACTCTGTACCGCGTGTTGTATAAGGTCACTATCAATTTGGTTGTTTTCGGTAAATTCTGTACTTTTCAGATGCTCAATAATTTCTTCTGCAGAATCTAAAAGTTCTTCTCTGTTTGATTTCCACTGTTTCGAAATTGTATTTAACAGTTCCAAAAAACTTGGCATACCGTATCCTGAATTCCGCGGAAAATATGTGCCGGCAAAGAATGGCTTTTTATCCCATGTCATAAAAATACTCATCGGCCAACCGCCACTCCCTGTAAATGCTTGACACACCGACATATATACACTGTCAATATCGGGACGTTCCTCGCGGTCTACCTTGATTGAAATAAAATACTTATTGAGTATTTTCGCTGTTTTATTATCCTCAAAGCTTTCATGTGCCATAACATGACACCAGTGACATGTGCTGTAGCCAATACTTAAAAAAATCGGCTTATTATCTCTTTGAGCTTTCTCGAATGCTTCATCGCACCAAGGATACCAGTTTACAGGATTTTCTGCATGTTGCAGCAGGTACGGACTTGTTTCGCTTTTTAACTGATTACTCATTATTTCCTCCAGATTAAGCTTCATCTTTGTTAGTATATCCGATAGCAAAACAAGAAATACTATACAAAAACTATGGGAATATAAAAGGAGAAATAATTTAATACACTTCTATTTTACAAAAAAATTCAATGGCAACAACTCGCTTATTCCGCCACCGGCGGCACTCGCTTTCGCAGCTCTTGGCCCCGATTGGTTCGGGACTGCAAGAAGCCTAAGAACTGTATTATTTACCTCAATATATAAAAAGGTCAGGACAAATATCCTGACTTTTTTCATGGTCGGAGTGAGAGGATTCGAACCTCCGATTGCTCTGTGAAAAACACAGTCGCAGCTTCGGCACGGACAAGCCGTACCTTTCTGCTCGTTGTTTTTCCCCTGCTTCAACTCGCTTATTCCGCCACCGGCGGCACTCGCTTTCGCAGCTCTTGGTCCCGAACACGCTCTAAAGCTTGATATATAGCGGTTTTTGCCTTTTTTAGCCCTTTTTGCTACATTCAACATACTCTTTGGACATCTTATCTCCACTGTTTCCGCCTGTTACATTTCTAACTGTGGGATAACATGTGGTCAAAAAAGTTCTTCCGTAATAGGACTAAAATAAAACCTTTGCGGAAGAGTTTTTTTAATTATCATATCAAAATTTATTATACATTAACCAAAGAAAATTGCACTGTTAAAACCATTATAAAAATTCCTTACATCAATTGTAAACTGAAATGCAATATAACGAAAATCAAGCGAAGTCTTGATTTTTTTGTCGAATAGGTGTATAATTAATACATAAATTTTCGGAGGCTTATGCTATGGTAACATATCAAAGACTATGGGAAACATTGAAGAAAAGGAATATTCGCAAGCATGACCTAATGGAACTTGCAGATATATCCTCAACAACTTTAACAAAGCTTAATAAAAATGAGATAGTAGCATTGACCATTCTTATAAAGATTTGTAAAGCTCTTAACTGTCAGATTGAAGATATTGTTGAGGTTAAATATGAGACACTTGTATGATATACATATGCAAAAATGCGGAATGCTATGACGGACTATGAGTGTACTTTACTTGTTGGAAGACCAAACGCACCGTCAGTATATTCGTTAAACAACAGACCTGATCTTGCGAAACAAAGACAGAAAAAAGTCATAGATTGCATGGTAGAGGTCGAATACATAACTGAAGATGAAGGAAAAGAAATATTAGGAGAGGAGTAAGTGAATATGAAATTAACATTTATAGGAGCA
>JAZQVQ010000164.1:0-5911 GCA_045631825.1 Eubacteriales bacterium
CATTGATTCGCCCTCTGCAAAAACAGCAATTTCAGCTATACTTTCGTTTTTTCGTTCGGCCAGTGCCTTGTTTACTTCTATCATATGATTTACTGCATTCATCATACCATCTGATCTGAACCAGCCGTCAAACATATCAAACCACCAGAGAGCCGTACGGTTTGCACAGCATAGAGTAAAATCTCTGTACATAAGATTTAAGCTTTCGGTTTCGTCTTTGCATTTGCTGTCGGCACCTGGGATTTTTACGATAAATGTATTTGAAGCACCTTTGTTATATCCGTTGTCATCACGTATTTCCTCGGGTGCAACGTGGGTAATATGGTCAAACTCAAGAAAATAAAGCTTGTTGTGGGCATCTAAGGTTTCCTTTGTCACCATAAATGCACTTGGGTCAGATAATTTTCTGTAGCCGTAAGCAGACGGACTCGAAATCATATCAATATCATTGCTTAAATATACTTTTTCGTAATCTAAAATTCCGTCGTTGTAAAGCCTTTCGCCGCCAAGCTCAAAAAGGTACCCGTAATAAAGACCCAAAAGCTTGTTGTGATTAAGAACACTCTGAGCATGGCCTGCAAAGTAGAGAATTAAATCGGCAATGGTTTGTGAATGGAATTTTCTCGCAATGTAAACATCTTTTTCCTCAGGGAGAAGGAACACATCACCCTTTATGTTGAACCTTTCCTGCAAGGGAAGAATAGCATTTTCATCACGCATCCACGCTTTAAAGCCTTTTTCCTTTATGGGATGCGGTGCTTCAAAATCCTTTTCGGAAAACCACTCGGTAGTTGTTCCGCAAAGGAGAAAATAGCCGTAAACTCTGTCGCCGTATTTTTCTTCTATATGGTTAATTGCCGCTTTCATATACTCCGCTGCAGCTGTTCTCCAGACCTCGTCGTAGGCAATCTGGGAAAGATGGGTAAAGGAATTTGGAACTTCGGGATGAAGCTTTAAATACCAGTCTCTTGTGTCAAGCTGAAGCATGGGTGCAAAGTAGGCATCGGGAGCATTCTCCATAAACATATCCATCTGGTCGTCGATTTTTGAAAAATCGTACTTGTTTTCGCCAACCCAGGATTCGCCGTATAAAGAATACGGAACACCCAAAGCACAGGTTATTCCACTTGTAAGCACACTGAAAAGACGTACACCCGCCTTGTAAAATTCGGATACGTTTTTGGGATTTGGTCTGAATGACTTGAATGAAAGAGTATTGTAAATTCTTCCATCAATGTCAATTTTCAATATTCCGTTGTGTCTCGTAATCTTTGATTTCATTTGTTTGTTCCTTAAAAATAAAACTCTGTTTTTGCAGGTCTTATGTCAGTAAGTGCACCCGTGTAATGTCGGAGCGTATGAGCCTTATACGGATGCTTCAAACATTCTTCCTCGTTTATTTCAATGCCAAGTCCGGGTTTGTCGGGGATTGAAATATATCCGTCCTTGTATTCTAAGGCTTCGTTTGTTACGTCTTTTCTCCAGTCCACGTCAGAATACATAATTTCAAGAATTTCAAAATTCGGGCAGGTTGCAGCAAGCTGGAGTGTCGCCGCATTTGCAATAGGTCCTGACGGGTTGTGTGGTGCAAATGGTATGTATCTGCATTCTGCTTCGGCGGCAATCTTCTTAAGCTCCATAATACCGCCTGCGTGTGAAATATCGGGCTGAATGTAGTCTGCGGCTAAAAGGTCAAACATTTTTCTGTAATCCCATCTTGTGTAAAGTCTTTCGCCGGCAGAAATTGCAACGGGTGATTTGTCACGAACGGCTTTAAGAGCATCAAGATTGTCGGGCGGAACAGGCTCCTCAAAGAACATAGGCTTGAATTGCTCAAGCTCCTTTGCAATCTTTATACCGGTTGGGATGTTGAATCGTCCGTGACCTTCTATCAAAAGGTCAATCTTGTCGCCCACTGCTTCACGCACTGCCGCTACGCAGCGAAGTGCCTTGTCAAGCTCCTGGTTTGAAATGTTAAGATAGTTTTTGCCAAAGGGGTCCCACTTCATTGCGGTAACTCCTTTTTTGACTGCAATTTTTGCCTTTTCGCCGAATTCTTTGGGTTCTTTTGCACCTGCAAACCATCCGTTTACGTAAATTCTGACCTTGTCATTGACCTTGCCACCAAGAAGCTGATATACGGGAACATTGAGATTTTTGCCTAAAATATCCCATAGAGCCATTTCGACTGCGGAAAGTGCAGACATTAAAACCGCACCTCCACGCCAGTATGCGTCACGGTAAATGGCGTGCCAGTGTTTTTCGATTTCAAGTGGATTTTTGCCTACGAGATATTCTTTAATGTGCTCTACAGCACCCGCAAGAGCTTTTTCCTTGTATTCAAGAGTTGCCTCTCCGATGCCGTCAATTCCCTCGTCGGTGTATACTTTCACAAAAACCCAGTTTGTGCGGAAACAATCTACCATAAATGTTTTTACGTCAATTACTTTCATATAAACTTTACCTCCTTGTATATTTCAGGTACAATTTTGTTTTTGTAATCAAAAGTGTTCATATCTATGTCGTTGAATAAACCACAGTGTATTGGCACTGCATAAACGGGATTTACTACCTTACAAAACCTTTTTGCATCTTCCATATTCATATTGTTGCCTGCACCATTTATTGGCAGGAATAATGCGTAAATGTCAACAGGAATGTCTTTTAAAATATCCTCGTTGTACAGAGTATCTCCCGTAATGTAATACTTCTTGCTCCCTGTGTCAATTATTACGCCGATAGCATAAGGGTCACTGTGCTCTGCTTTGACAGCGGTGAATCTTATACCTTTTTCCGTCCACGACGTGTGACGGTTAAACACCACATAATTGTTTTCTCCGCCGATTTTACGTACCTGCTCCCAGACAGAAACAGGCGAAAGGACTGTAAGACTTGTTTGCGGAGTGATGAATTTTTCCACTGTTTCGGGGTCATAGTGGTCAAGATGATTGTGCGTAAAAATAAAAATATCGGGTTTTATATCAAATAAACTTTCAAGAACAGGTACACGTCTGTAATTTTTGGGAATTACTTTTCTGACACTGTCGGATAAGTATGGGTCAATCATAATTTTCACATTTTCATTTTCAAATAATAACCCAGCTTGTCCAAGGTATGTGATTTTCATAATCTTATCACCTTCTATTGACATTCTTTAATTTTTATTGTATTATATACTTTACTGAAAATATATAATATAATTACTGAATTTATTAGAAATCTTAATATTTAGTGTGGTGTCAGAAAATGAATCTGGAGTTGCCGGAAATAGTGGCAATAGGAACTTATAATTCCAATATCGCAATAAAAAACAGAACAATCTCAAAGAATCGAAAGACAACTATGTTTGAAATAGAAATCCCGATTGAAAAAGGCGGTATTTCGTATATAAATTCTGATAAGATGGAAATTGAACCGGATATGGTTATTTGTGCAAAACCGGGGCAGGTAAGGCATACAAAGTTGCCGTTCAAGTGTTATTATATACACTTGATTGTACCTGACGGGATACTTTATGATAACCTTATGAAAATTCCAAACTTCGTAAAAACAAATACGTATGAAAAATACTTTGATATATTCAAAAAACTGTGTATGTATTATGATACCGCCGTTGATACTGATGACATAATACTGCATAGTCTTGTACTGGAGCTTGTATACCTTTTGATAAATGATTCAGAAAGACTTGTGTTATCAGGCTTCAGGAAAGATAGCAATCAAAAATCCATATCAAAAGTAATAAAGTTTATCAAGGAAAACCTCACGTCCGATTTGTCTCTTGAAGCCCTAGCGGATTATGCGGGTTTCAGCTCAGTTTACTTTCATAATTTTTTTAAAACATCAACGGGCAGAACGCTTCACGAATATGTGGAGGAGCAACGTATAAAAAAGGCTGTAAATATGCTTATCACGACAGACTATACACTTGCAAAAATTGCGTATGAATGTGGCTTTTCGTCACAAAGCTATTTCAGCTATGCCTTTAAGCGTAAGATGAATAAAACCCCGAGAGAATACGCAAAATGTGTTTTTACACGATATGAAGAACAGTACGAAAAAACAAGCAGATGAAACTCTGCTTGTTTTTTCGTTATTATTTCATTTCCCGTATTTTTTTACTCGCAATCTGCCTATCGCTCTTGCCATTTTTGATTGTGCGGAATAATAATCCTGAATACTCTTTTTCTGCAGGATAGTTTCCTTTGCCTGTTCTGCTGACCGTCTTGCACGGTTTTCATCAATTTCTTCAGGTCGTTCTGCAGTATCAACCAATATAAGCACCTGATTGTTTTCAACCTTTACAAGTCCCTCGGACACAGCCGCAACATTTTCTGTTCCGTCCGGTGTTGTAATTTTCAGAACTCCGGGAACAACTGCCGCAATCATATTGTTGTGATTTGCTAAAATTCCATACTGACCGTCATCAGTCGGAATTACAAGGGATATACATTCTCCTTCAAAAAAAGGCTTTTCAGCAGCAAGAACATTGAGTATAAATGTATTCATCATATCTCACCTGTTCTTATTTGCTCAGCTTTTTTAATTACATCGTCAATGGTTCCTACATTATAAAATGCCGCTTCGGGTAAACTATCCATTTCCCCGTCAACGATTGCCTTAAATCCTCTGAGTGTTTCTTTAAGTGGAACATAAATACCGGGAATACCTGTAAATTTTTCTGCAACATGAGTAGGCTGAGCAAGGAAACGCTGAATTCTTCTTGCACGCCCTATGGTAAGCTTGTCTTCATCGCTTAATTCTTCCATGCCCAATATGGCAATAATATCCTGAAGCTCACTGTATTTCTGTAAAGTTTCCTGAACACGTCTTGCGATGCTGTAATGCTCTTTGCCTACGATGCTTGCTTCAAGTATTCTCGATGTAGACTCAAGAGGGTCAACGGCAGGATATATACCTTGTTCTGCAATTTTACGGCTTAAAACCGTTGTCGCATCAAGGTGGGAGAAGGTTGTGGCAGGAGCCGGGTCCGTCAAGTCATCTGCAGGTACATAAACAGCCTGAACAGATGTTACAGAGCCGTTCTTAGTAGATGTAATACGCTCCTGGAGTGCTCCCATTTCCTCGGCAAGTGTAGGCTGATAACCAACTGCCGACGGCATACGGCCAAGAAGCGTTGAAACCTCACTTCCTGCCTGAACAAAACGGAATATATTATCAATAAAGAGAAGTACATCTTTGTTTTCTCTGTCCCTGAAATATTCAGCCATGGTAAGACCTGAAAGAGCAACTCTCATTCTTACGCCGGGTGCTTCGTTCATTTGACCGAAAACAAGTGCGGTTTTATCCATTACACCGCTCTCACGCATTTCTTTCCATAAATCATTACCTTCACGGGAACGTTCTCCGACACCTGTAAAAATTGAATAACCACCATGCCCCATAGCAACATTATGTATAAGCTCCTGGATAAGCACGGTTTTGCCGACACCGGCACCGCCGAAGAGACCGATTTTACCACCCTTGGGATAAGGCTCAAGTAAGTCGATAACTTTTATACCTGTTTCAAGTATTTCAACCGCCGGGCTTTGTTCGTCAAAGCTTGGAGCGTTTCTGTGTATATTCCATTTCTCGATTCTGTCATCAATCGGACTGCCTCCGTCAATGGGTTCGCCAAGGACATTAAACATTCTTCCAAGTGTTACCTCTCCAACTGGAACACAAATGTTATTACCGGTAGCGGTAACTTCCATTCCGCGATATAATCCTTCGCTTTCCGAAAGCATAATACAGCGAACCCTGCCGCCACCTATATGCTGGGCGACTTCCATAACATGAGTTTTGCCGCCAATAGTCACGATCAAGGCCTCTTTGATTTTGGGCAGTTTACCTTTTTCAAAGGCAACGACTACAACAGAACCTGATACCTTGATTATTTCTCCATTCATTC
>JAZQVQ010000165.1:0-7417 GCA_045631825.1 Eubacteriales bacterium
TCCCGACACAGCTGGTGCAGGTACAATAAGCTGCAAGTTCTGGGGACTTGGCGGAGACGGTACAGTTGGTGCAAATAAGAACTCCATCAAGATTATCGGTGACTATACAGATAAATATATCCAGGCATACTTCCAGTATGACTCAAAGAAGACCGGTGGTGTAACTGTATCTCACTTAAGATTCGGCGATAAGCCCATCAAGTCTACCTACTACATAACAAAGGCTGACTTTGTTGCTTGTCACAACCCCTCATATCTGCTCAAGGGCTATAAGATCGTTAACGACGTTAAGCCCGGAGGAAAATTCCTTCTCAACTGTCAGTGGAAGCCCGAAGAACTCGATGCAATCCTTCCCGGTGCAGTAAAGAACTACATTGCTAATAACAATATCGAATTCTATACAGTTAACGCTATTGATAAGGCTGCAGAAATCGGTATGGGTAAGAGAACAAATACCATTCTTCAGTCTGCATTCTTTGCTCTTGCAAACATCATGCCCATTGAAGAAGCTGTAGAACACATGAAGTACATGGCTAAGAAGTCCTACCTCAAGAAGGGCGAGGCTGTGGTTGAAATGAACTACAAGGCAATAGATGCAGGTGTTGATGCTATCGTTAAGATCGACGTTCCTGTAAGCTGGAAAACAGCAGATGTGACACCCGCTGCAGTAAACGTAGAAAACAAGAGAGAATCTCTTAAGAACTTTGTTAAGGACATCGTTCTTCCCGTTAACCTTATGGACGGTGACAGCCTTCCTGTTTCCAAGTTTATGGATTACGTAGATGGTACCTTCCCGCAGGGTTCAACCGCATACGAAAAGAGAGGCGTTGCAGTTCTCGTTCCCGAATGGATTCCCGAAAACTGTGTACAGTGTAATAACTGTGCATATGTATGTCCTCATGCAACAATCCGTCCTTTTGCAATGAGTGCAGAAGAAGCAAGTAACGCTCCTGCAGAAACAAAGTTCACTGCAAAGATGATTGGTAAGGGCTGCGAGGAATATAAGTACACAATGGCAGTATCACCTCTTGACTGTATGGGCTGTGGCGTTTGTGTTGACGTATGTCCCACAAAGCCCGAGAAGAGAGCTCTTAAGATGGTTCCTCAGTCAAGCCAGATGGATCAGCAGAAGGTATTTGACTATGCAGTTGCGACTGTAACAAAGAAAGAAACACCTTTTGCAGAAACTTCCGTTAAGGGAAGCCAGTTCAACCAGCCACTCCTCGAATTCTCAGGCTCATGTGCAGGTTGTGCTGAAACATCTTACGCAAGACTTATAACTCAGCTCTTCGGAGAAAGAATGTATATCTCCAACGCAACAGGTTGTTCATCAATCTGGGGTGGCTCTGCTCCTGCAACACCTTACACAGTTAACCGTGATTCAGGAAAGGGTCCGGCTTGGGCAAACTCCTTGTTTGAAGATAACGCTGAGCATGGTCTTGGTATGTACCTCGGACAAAAGACAATCCGCGAAAGACTTATGGGTAAGGTTGAAGAAATGATGACTTCCGATAAGGCTTCCGATGAATTCAAGGCAGCAGCGAAAGCATACCTTGATTCCAAGGATAACGGTAAGGAAAACGAAAAGGCAACAGCAGCTCTTATTGTTGAACTCGAAAAGGCAGCAAAAGCAGGTTGTCCCGTAGCTCCCGAAATACTTGCTGAAAAGCAGTACCTCTCCAAGAAGTCCGTATGGATCTTCGGTGGTGTCGGATGGGCTTACGATATCGGATTTGGCGGTCTTGACCACGTTATCGCTTCCGGTGAAGACGTAAACATAATGGTATTCGATACAGAAGTTTACTCCAACACAGGCGGTCAGGCATCAAAGGCATCAAATCTCGGTCAGGTTGCTCAGTTTGCAGCAGCAGGTAAAGCAATCGGCAAGAAGGATTTGGCTCAGATAGCTATGTCTTATGGCTATGTATATGTTGCACAGATAGCAATGGGTGCTGATATGAATCAGACAATCAAGGCTATTTCCGAAGCTGAAGCATACAATGGACCTTCAATCATCATCGGTTATGCACCTTGTGAAATGCACGGTGTAAAGGGCGGTATGACGAACTGCCAGTCCGAAATGAAGAAGGCAGTAGAATCTGGCTACTGGCAGATGTTCCGTTATAATCCTGCTCTCAGAGCTGAAGGAAAGAATCCGTTTATAATGGATAGCAAGGAACCCACAGCTTCCTACGTTGACTTCATTAAGAGCGAAACTCGTTATAGCCGTCTTGCACAGGCGTTCCCGGAAAGAGCTGAGGAACTCTTCGCTGCAGCAGACCAGAAGGCTAAGGAGAAGTACGCAAGACTTATCAAGCTTTCTTCTCTTTACGAATAATATCGTATAAATAAAACAAGAGACCACTGATGTCAGTGGTCTTTTTTGTACAAAAATATGACCACCAATTAATTTGCTTCTTGGTGGTCAGAATTAGAACATAAAATCAAATATTCTTTGGAAGCTCGGTAAGAAGCTTTCTTTTTTCGAGATGTTCGCTATGAGCATAATCGATAAGCTCAAAATCAAGGGATTTTGAATCGTAGTCTACTATGGAATATGACGCATTGGGAACCCACCGCAGAGAGTAAACCTCGGATAAATCAAGTCCGTGCCATATGCAGCCCATAAGCCGAATCGGAGTTGCGTGTGAAGCTATAAGAATGGTTTTCCCGGCATTACTTGAGACAATGTTTTGTATTGCAGAATTGACTCTCTTCTGGAGAGCGACAATGCTTTCTCCGTCGGGGCAAGTAAAATTTGGTAGGTCGGTCAACCACTGATTGTATTCTGTAGGATATAAAACCTTTAGGTCGTCAAACCTGACTTGTTCCCATTTTCCTGCACATATTTCACGCAGTCCCGTGTCCTTGATAATTTCAATATTGTGACTCTTTGCCACGATTTTGGCAGTGGAGTATGCTCTTGCAATGTCGCTTGAATAAGCGATATCGAAAGGAATATCTCTTAAAGCCTCGGCAGTGCATTCTGCCTGAACAATTCCTAAATCAGTCAGGTCCGAATTGTACTGGCCATGAAATTCTCCTTTTAAATTTCCTTCACCCTGTGCATGTCGCACAACAATAATTCTGGTATCCATAATAATCTACTTCCCATTTGTGTTTTAAATGACAGAAGTCATAGCAACTGTAAGTTTGACATCCTCTGATGAAAAGCCGGCATTTACAAGTGCATTCACTGCAGTTGTGTAGGCAATATCAGGGGTGTTGTTTTCTCTTGAGAGATGTGCAAGTATTATCTTTTTTGTACCCATATCCACAAGTTCGGGCAAAAACTCGGAACACGCATCGTTTGATAAATGCCCGTTTGGCGAGAGAATCCTCTGTTTTAACACATAAGGATAAGGACCGGATTTTAACATAGTTATGTCGTGGTTGGATTCAAAGATAACAGTCTTGCAGCCCTTCATGGCACACTTTATGTCGTCGGTTATCTGACCTATGTCGGTTGCGTAGCCAAGACAATCACCATGCTCAAAACAAAATCTGTAACCGACACTTCCCGATGAATCGTGAGGCGTGGCAAAGATACTTGCCTTTATTTTTCCTACACTGATATTATCACCGGGGTTGGCAATAACGCACTTTTCGGTAAAAGAAAAAGCTGTGTTACATATGGCATCAAGTGAAGCCGTGTTTATGTATATTGGAATATCAGTGTGCTTTGACAGAACATCAAGACCTTTTATGTGGTCTGAATGTTCGTGAGTCACAAGCACTGCCTTTATATTGTTTATGCTGCTTCCGGCTTTTTCAAGTGCAAGACATATGTTTTTGTAGGAAACACCGGCGTCTATAAGAAGCTCATCTTCTCCATCCTTGACATAGACACAGTTTCCTGAGGAACCGGAAAATAAAGGTATTGATTTGAACATATTTCACCTGTGCAAAGAAATTTCGGCTAAATTTGTGATAAAGGGTTAGTTGCTGAAGAATGAGCAAAACGCCTTGTGTGCGGAATACACGTCTGTCTTGGAAACAACCTCGAATGGAGCGTGCATGGAGAGAACAGGAACACCGACGTCAATTACGTCAATGTTAAGCTTTGCAAGATACATTGCAACAGTACCTCCGCCGCCCTGGTCAACCTTACCAAGCTCACCCATCTGCCAGATAACTGTGCTCTCGTCGAATATTCGACGGATGTAGCTTACATATTCTGCGTGAGAATCGTTTGTACTTGATTTTCCGCGTGAACCTGTAAATTTGGTAACAGATACACCTTTGTTTATAAATGCGGAGTTTTTGGAATCATAAACCTCGGGGAAGTTGGGGTCAAATGCCGCATTTACGTCTGCGGAAAGACACTTGGAATTTGCAAGCATAACTCTCGGGTTTGCTCCGTTGTTTATTGCAAATTCTGTCAGCATATCGGTAAACGCATAGGACTGCATACCTGTGTTTCCTTCGCTTCCGATTTCTTCCTTGTCGGCAAAAATTGTCACCATTGTATGCTCAGGTATGTTCTTTGAACACTCGATTGCCGCAGTGAGAATCGGATAGGCACAGACTCTGTCATCGTGTCCGTAGGAACAGATAAGACTTCTGTCAAAGCCGACATCTCTTGCCTTTTGTGCGGGAACAAGACAAAGCTCGCTCGAAATAAGATCCGCTTCGGTTACGTCGTACTTTTCGTTGAGAAGTGAGAGAACGGAAAGCTTGATTTTTTCACTTACCTTTTCATCATCAAAAGGTCTGCTTCCACAAAGCACGTTGAGCTGCTCTCCGCTTATGGCGTTTGAGAGAGTTTTGGCAGCCTGGTCCTTTGCAAGATGGGGAAGCAGGTCGGTTATATAGAAAACGGGGTCGCTCTCGTTTTCACCTATGCAAACATTGATAATCTCTCCGTCATTCTTTACTATAACTCCGTGGAGAGAAAGCGGAACTGTCACCCACTGATACTTTTTAATTCCGCCATAGTAATGAGTCTTGAAAAATGCAAGACCTGAATCCTCGTATAAGGGATGCTGCTTTAAATCTATTCTGGGACTGTCAACGTGAGCCGCAGCGATGTTGAGCCCGTCTTCAAGCGGTCTATTGCCGACAGTTACGATGTATATTGATTTTCCACGATTGTTGAGATAGAATTTGTCGCCGCATACGTACTTTTTGCCATACTCAAAAGGTTTAAAACCTTCTTTTTCGAGAATATCCTGGGCAAAGCATACAGACTCACGCTCAGTTTTGCACGCATCGAGAAACTTTTTGTAGTCTTCGCAGTAAGAGTAAGCCTCGTCAATCTGCTTATCTGAAAGCACATCATAAGCACTCTTTTGTTCAAGAAAGAGCTTTTCCTTTAAAAGCTCGCCTTTTGTTTTTTGTGACATATCCATCTTCCTTTCGGTATAGTTTTTGTATTTATTAATTCTGGGATAAAATTTCAGTGTAAATATCCCGTGTCTTTAAGACTTTTTCGACGTATTCACGTGTTTCCTTGTAGGGAATATCCGTAAGACGTCCATCCTTTGAATATTTTTCGTCCGACAGCCAACGCATAACGGTTGCCCGTCCTGCATTGTATGCGGCAAGAGCGGTTTCCCAGACCCCGTATTCAGAGTAAAGCATACTCAAAAACATGGTTCCGTAGTGAATGTTTATCTGGGGCGTGTATAATAAATCCGCATTTACCTGTTCTGTCGGTTCCTTTGTACAGAGCCACTCGTAAGTGTCGGGCGTAATCTGCATAAGGCCTATTGCACCCTTGTGCGATACTGCATCGCTTTTAAACGAGCTTTCCGTCTTTATAACGGCATAAACCAAATCCTTTGGAACGGAATACTGCTGGCAGTATTTGTCCACGTATTCGGAAAACAAGGTGGGGTGATTCTTTTTTATTATTTTCTCATCAAGCCCCGTATATACAAATGCAGTTACTGCGGAAATTATTAAAATGAGTATTACAATAAAAGTTTTTTTCATAGTCTTTCCCTTGTAAATAAAATTTATTTGCCGAGCAAGCTTGCAATAAGTTCTTTCGACTTTGCGTGCAAAGTGTCTATATCTCCGTTGTTAATTATGCAATGGTCGCATCTTTGCCTGTAAAAATCCTCGTCAGGTTGACTGTCAAGTCTTATTTTTGCATTTTTCTCGTCTATTTCATCACGCAAAAGCACACGATGTAACCGTGTATTGTAGCTTGCACAGATGCACACTGTGACCGAGCAGAGCTTGTCGGCTCCGCTTTCAAAAAGGAGCGGTGCATCGATAATGGCGGCACGGCAGCCGTCATTTCCAAGCTTTTCAAGAATTGAAGAAACTTCCTTTAAAACATATGCGTGTGTTATTGTGTTTAAAAGAGAGTGCCTGTTGTCTGATGAAAAAGCAATAGCGGCAAGCTTTTTTCGGTCAAGACTGCCGTCTTTTTGCAGAATTTCCCTGCCGAAAGCATAAACAAGCTCGTCAAGGCAAGGCTGTCCTTTACCGACAACCTCGTGTGATATTTTATCTGTGTCAATGCATTGTACACAATCAAATTCCATAGCTGCACGGCAAAACTCGCCTTTGCCCGCACCCGATGGGCCCGTTAGTCCAATAATAATCATTTTTACTGTAATTCTGTGACGTTAAACGCCGCAGCCCTCAACATTCTGTTATATATAGCAAGAGAAATTCCGCTCGTATCATCAGGCAGAACTGCATAAACACAGTTTATACCACAAATGGAGTCGGTACTTCTCAGAGCGTCAAATAGTCTTTCGGCATAAGATATGTTGTCACCTCTTGAGCCGACATATATTATTCTGTCATCGACTATATCACAATCCTCATCATAGCAGATTATGGCACAGGGTTCCTCATGAAACTTTTTTTCGATAAAAGCCTTTACCTTGTCACTTGTGCCCTTTATAAGTACAACCGAAGCACTTGGTGCATAATGCTTGTATTTCATACCGGGCGAGTGAACAATCTGCCCTTTTTTAAGTTCGGACAAAACCGCGTCAGAAACCGCAACCTCTCCTAAAAGTTGTTCAAGTTTTTCAAGAGTAAATCCACCTGGACGGAAAAGAGTCGGCACTTTTTCGCAAAGTGAAATAACCGTCGATTCCACACCGACAGAACAAGAACCCGAATCTATAATACAGTCAATACGTCCGTCCATATCGGCAATAACGTGTGCAGCACTTGTGGGACTTGGTTTTCCCGAAAGGTTTGCACTTGGTGCAGCAACGGGAACGCCTGACAACTCAATAAGCTTGTTGGCAACAACACACTGCGGCACTCGCATAGCAACATTGTCAAGCCCTGCGGTTGTTTCGAGCGGGATAATATCCCTTTTGGGAAGGATGACAGTAAGAGGGGCAGGCATCTGCTGCTTTAAGATATCAAAGAGGGGTCTTGCACTTGTGTGTGCATATTTTTCTATGTCGTCCGAATTACTTACGTGAACTATAAGCGGATT
>JAZQVQ010000166.1:0-5080 GCA_045631825.1 Eubacteriales bacterium
AAAGAGGGGTTATTCCCCTCTTTTATTATTATAAGGAGGTGGCTTAGATGCCCCAGAAGCCTACTATGCCAAGTCCCTATATGGCAACTATTGATGCAACTGAGCCTATAACTTTTTCTTGTACTATAGACAATAGGGACACTATAGTTGACTATGAATTTAATATTGAAGAAATTGGAAGTATTAAGGATACTTCCAATAATGATAACAACCAAAAGATTGTTTTACCACCTATTTATGTTGGAAGTGTAAACATAAGTGTTAGAAGTAGCAACCCTAATTCTACATATACTTATACCGACTACATAAGACTATACAAAGAAAATTTAAACTCCGCAGAATATGTAATGGTTGTTGAGGAAGTAGAAAACCCAATTAATCTCAGTGGAAGAATCGGCGGAAAGGCAACCGAGTTTGAACTGTCTAATGGACAAACAATAAATACCGACAATATTGTTAAAATTATTCAAATATCAGACACCCGCATAAGAGAGTTGAAATATTCAAATTTTCCGAATTTGAGAGAAGTTCAAATTTTCGGAGAGGTTAAGGAAGTTGAAGGAAAAATATTTTCGGGAAGCAATTCTATAAAAGAATTTGTTTTTCCAGACTCTCTAAAAACAGAATCTGTATCAACTGATGTATTTTTAGGAAACCAAAGTATCGAAAAAATAACAATACCTTGTTTAACTGTGTTTGATGGATACAGAATACCAAAGGTTAAAAGCGTAGTGGTGAAGAATATAAACCCTTATGATGATAATGGATATACAGATGTGATTGGAGAATACTCTTATAAATCTGGTAGCTCCATTAAGGTTAAGCAATATTATCCATTTAGAAACAACACAAAATTAGAAGAAGTAATTTTTCAAAGTTCTGTTTCTAAAGTCGCAAGAGAGTCTTTTGCTGGTTGTACAAGTCTCAAAAAAATAGTTGGAATAGAAGACGTTAAAATAATTGATCACTATGCCTTTGAAGATTGTGAAAATCTTTCATATTTCTTTAACGAGCAGATGTCTGTAGAATCAATTGGAGTGTCTGCTTTTGAGAACTCTGGACTTAAACAGTTAATAATAACCGAAAAAATGAAAACAATAGACAGTTATGCTTTTCGAGATTGTAAAAGTCTCGGGAGTATTGTGGTTATAACAACCCCATCAAACATTACAATTACAACCAGTGCATTTCAACGTCTTAATGATTTAGAAATTACGGTGTATGGTAAGGATGATGTTACTGCTACGGAATTATACTCCATCATAGTTGACTCGTTTTCAAATGTTAATTTTGAAAGTTTATACAATATAGACGGCTACACACCTGTACCTTTGCGTGGCGGGTCAACACTACAAAGAACAGTTAACGCAAATTTTCTCGAGAATGATAAAGAGTATTACTGGAATGTAAATTTAACAGACAGTTTTGGCAAAACACTTACAACTCCAAACTACTATTTTAGAACACGTTCAAATCCAACTGTTTCCATATCAAAAATGAGCACAGAGGTTACTGAGGTTATTGATGAGTTTGATTATGACAAAGACGGCACAATTTCAGCATTGTTTACAGATCATAACATTTTGGATAACAAGTCATATTATATTGATTTTACCCCCAGTGTCTCTCTGTTTTCTGAGACAACCTCGCTTAACTCATATTATGCCGAAGATAATAAAATAATGAGTTCCGTCGGTACAAGCGTAGTGTTTACAGGCGAATCGAAAGATATAGATTTAGACGGGACTTATTATGAAAACGACAATGGTATAGGAACTATCAACTTATTTCGTTTGCCTATCAGAGAGGGTGTAGAAGCTCTTTACAAAATAGAGGCTAATCTTCATGTAACCGAAACTCTTGAGACAGACGATGGAACAGAAGAAATTTCTAATAATAAGTCTTTTATCGTCTGGTTGAAGCGTGGTGCAAATCAGATTTTAGAGCCGGGTATTGAATCAACCGACCCTGAAACATTTACGATTGTCTGTATTTCAACCCACGGTACGACAGAAACCTTTAGCGGCACAATAAATCTCGAAAGCGGTGCTGAATATCAAATATCATACAATACAGGATTTGCATCAAATGGGACGTATACAGTCTCCTACTCTTATGAGTCGGATATTCAATCTTACACTCATACATTTACGGGCGAATATGATAGAAATGATGAATTTTCTGACTTTATTCCCTTAAAGAGTTATCGTTGGCGACTCTATGAGGTCACCTTAGACAAGCAATATTTGGTAGACGACACAGGCACTATGTATGGGTCATATCTTAGTTATACCTATTCGAGATTTGTTCCCGACCACAAATATCGTCTTTGCCTTGAAGTCGAAAACGACGAGGGTGTAACTGGTACTACCGCATACGAGTTTTCTACAGGAAATTACGCTTCGGTGATGCAAAATCCTGTCGAGATAAGCTTAGACAAAGGGGAGAATGCTGTTAAGATAAAAATCGAAGATGCAAGTGTTTTCTATTCTGTAATAAGATTCAATATCGAAAAAAACGAATACAAACTTATTGCCAAAAACATTCGTGGTGCAGGAACAGAGCCGAGATATATATACGACTACACGGCGGCTTCAAATACGGGATACAGATATACTGTATATGCACTTAACAGCGACGATGAGTTTTCTGTTTGGACTTCTGGGAAGGTTGTTCCTGATTGGTGTAAAACAAGCGTTATCGGTTTCTATGGAAGTTATACAGACAACAGTCCTATAGAAGTTAAAGGCGAGAACGTATGGAGTTTCGGTCTTAATATGGAAGATATTACATACAAGCAGAATATGTCGAAAACGATATCTCAAGGTATTGGTAGTAGATATGCACACGTTACAACAGGAAATACAAATTACAAGGCTTTTGATATTTCCTGTCTCTTGGGTGATGTTGATAACATCGGATATACTTCAGACACGGCAATTAAAGCCGAGAAGTGGTGTGACTTTGTTGCAAGTCCTATGGCAAAGCTTGTTGTAGACATAAAGGGCAACATAACTGTTTGCGACGCCACCGATTCGAGCGTTAAAAGTGAAGGCGGGTATAATGAACTTCCAACAACTATAAGTGCTTCTTTTACGGAAATTGCTCCTTCAGATAAAATTTCCATATACAGAATTAAGGATGGTGAATAGAGATGGCTTTTCTCAGAGGCACGCAACTCATAAGCAGCGACGGCAGTGTGCTCAGGAACAACCTATCCGAGATTTTGATTGCCGTTCCTTACACGGATAATTATATTTCAAAAGAAGAGATTGCTAAGTGGGTACGCTCCTATGTGAGTGTGCCCATTTTTAAAATTGAACTTCTTAATAAAGACGAAACTCCTTTCGAGGATATTTCCGAATATGTAATTGAGGATTCAATCAACTATTCAAAAGAATTTAAAAGCGGTCAAGTCAGATCTTTGAGTTTTGACTTGATAAATGCGGATGGTTCGTATTTCCCAAATCACGTTGGAAAGATTTGGTACGGGACTAAAATCCGCATTTCGTTCGGATTACTTGTAGAAGATAGTGTAATTTTCTTTCCGCGTGGAGTTTTTGCAGTTAAAGATGCTAGCTACAAAAATGGTATTCTCAGTATACAAACTGCTGATAAATTTGCACTGATTGATGGAGATATTTCGGGCACTACTGATATGATTTACAAAATCAAAACTCAAACGAGTGAAGCAATTCCAACAATCGAAAGTTTATTAGCCCTCGATGATGGAACAGGCAGTCCATATGACACAAAGCGAGTATTCTACCCTCCTGAATGTAATGGCGTGACTATTCCGTATACTATCGAAATTGACTACGAAAATAGCATTGGCAATATTATCATAGAAATTGCAAAAATTCTATCTTGCGATGTGTTTTATGATGATTACGGACATTTGACACTTTTTCCATTTAATGAAATAACAGATTTGTCACTTACGGAAATAGACTGGTTTTACGTTGATGGTGAATGTCAGTTTTTTGATTTTCAAATGGATATTAAATTTCCTGATGTTTACAACAAGGTAATGGTGGTTGGAGCAAATATAAATGGTTATCTATTTGATTACACGGCTGAAAACAGAAACCCTGCCTCCCCTACTTCTATTGGTAATAGTCCATTGAAGTTTATGTACATTGAGGATAGTAATATCAATAGTGATGAATTATGTAAGATAAGGGCGGAATACGAACTTCAACTTGCAACACTTCTTTCAGTTCCAATTGGCTTCAGCAGTATATATATACCGTTTTTAGAAGTCAATCACTTAATCGAATGTACTAACGACACTATCAAATATGGAGATGGTGGAAAGAAAGTGTTTGATAGGGAAAAGTTTTTAATTACTTCTCTATCATACTCCGGAAATGGAGGATTTTCGGTATTTGCAAAAAATATAAAGGAGTTACCTTTCTATGGATAATAAAAATACAAAAGACATTATTGCCTTGATTGAAAACATAGTTGAAAGAAAAATAATGGAAAGGTTTTCAAATATGGAGAGTGTTTACGACGGGGTTATAGACTACTACACCTCAACAGACGACTTAGGAAACAAAGTGGTTGATGAAAATAGGCTTGTCGCAAAGGTAAAAGGTGAGCAATATGACATTACTTCAAGAGATGACAACGGCGGAGTTTACATAAGAAACGAGTCGGGCAAAACACTCACAAAAGGCAGTATCATACGTGTCTACGCAAAAGGAAATAGATTGAACAACTCCTACATAGGTGTTGTTTTTGATAATAACAATAATGAAAAACCGAGTAATTAATAAGAAAGGAGGCAAATATGTCGAGTGAAAAAATATATTCAGATTTGAAATATAATACGGAAGAGATAAATAAAGCAATAGGTAATGCTTTGAATGCAGATAATGTCCATATTGATAAGGACAATAATCTTATAACTATCGAAAAAGAAACCAACACCGCCTACACAAAAAACAACTTAATACACGGTGACAACAACCAAGTCGGTACAATGGGTTTCCGTATTGTAGGTTTTCTGGGTGACGAAGGTATACAGGGTAAATATGTTGTCGAGGGAACTGAAGAACAAATGAACAATATCCCC
>JAZQVQ010000167.1:0-4646 GCA_045631825.1 Eubacteriales bacterium
CTTTCATACTGTCAATCGCAACATCAATAATAACACCAATGTCAACCTTTTCTTTGTTGAACTTCTGCCTGTTTTGGTCAATTCTCGCAAGGAGTAAAAGTCTTGACACAAGTTTTGAAACCTGCTTTGATTTATCCACGATTGTCTGTGCAAGTTCGTTTTCTTTTTCATCCTTTGCAATATCTAAAAGGTATTCGCCTTGTGCAAGAATAACACTTATGGGTGTCCTGAGTTCGTGAGAAGCATCCGATGTGAACTGTTTTTCTTGCTTAATAAGATTTTCAATTTTATCAAGCATTTTGTTAAGTGTAACTGACAAATGATGAAGTTCATCTTCTTTGTTGTCCGGTGCAATTTCAATTCTTTTTGAAATATCTTTTTGAGCAGAAATATCATTTGCGGTTTTTACTATGTTATTTACGGGGTTGAATGCTTTCTTGGTGATGTAGTATCCACCTAGTGCTGTTAAAAGTAAAATAAGCGGTATTAAAACAAGCATGATAACAATCGCAGACCGACCTAAAAGCATTGTGGAGTTAAGTGATTCAACACCTCTTATCCAAAATCCTCCACGCATACCGGGAGGTCCGGGCGTTCTTGCATCATAGACAATATAATCTTTTCCGTCAATGCTTTCTTTTCTTGGCACACCCTCTTCAAAAGCTATATTTACAACATCATAGTTATACTGTCCTACAAGATATTTTCCATCCATTCCGTAAATGGATACATTTTTAAATTCTTCTTTACTTTCAACAATTTCAAATACACCGGGTTGTCTTTTTGACAGACTTTCTCTTACCTGAGTCACCTGCAGGATAACATCCTTCTCAACACTATCAATGGAAAGCTGATAAGAAAGACCTCCGACTAAAGAAAGCACAACTAATACAAGTACAAACATAAGTGTTGTGTACCATATTGTTATTCGGGTTTTTATTGAAGTTGGCTTTTTCATACTAATCTTCCTTTATCACATATCCCACATTTTTTATGGTATGGAGTAGTTTTTTCTCAAAGTTATCATCAATCTTTTTACGAAGGTGATGTATATATACCTTTATAACATCGCTTGAGCCTTCATATTCATAGTTCCATATATTTTCTTCAATCTTTTCCTTTGAAACAACGATGCCTTTGTTTCTCATAAGGTACTCAAGAACAGAATACTCCTTTGATGAAAGCTCAATCACGGTATCGCTACGCTTTACAACTCTTGTGGTGGTATCAACACTTAAATCTGCTATTTCAAGCATGCTACTCGTTACATTTTCTTTCACACGGAGCATTGCTCTTATCCTTGCACAAAGGACATCAAAAGAGAAGGGTTTTGTTAGATAGTCGTTTGCGCCAAGGTCAAGTCCATTTATTATATCTTCATCCGAATCTTTTGCCGTAAGCATCAAAGCCGGTGTCAGAATTTTCTTCCCACGCATCGTTTTAAGAACTTCAAAGCCATTAATTTTCGGCATCATAACATCAAGTATAATTCCGTCATACTGTGTGTTTTCTATATAGTATAAAGCATCCTCACCGTCAAAACAACTGTCAACCGTATAACCGATTTTCGTCAGCCTTTCCGTAAGTGTTTTGTTAAGATGCTTTTCATCTTCGACAACCAAAAGTCGCATAGAATCACCTCTTTTGCTTAACTTATTATACCACATTATAGCTCAAATTTCAAGAAAACTAAGCATTTTCTATATATTATACAAGGTGTGACTCTCAACGCCACACCTTGTATTTTTACTCGTTTACTATATTCTGATTGTTATTCCCCAGCATTTTACGGTTGCCACCTCTGTTACCACCAAATCCACCCCTCATAAACTGTCCTAAATCAGAAAGATTAAGATGCGATGCATCAACGAGTTTGGAAGAGTCGGCTTTCTGTCCTTCCGATGTTGACGGAATAGTTCCATCAAGCTGTCCCTTGATGCTTTCAGCACGGAGCATTACTGCGCCATATAAAACTTCGATGCCCTTCAAATATTCCTCGTATGTATACATACTGTTGGGATCGGTTTTTACAAGATCATCTATCTGACCTGCAATTCTGTTATAGGTTTCCTCAAATTTACCGCCATACAGATATTCATTCACGAGTTTGTTATAATACTCATGGTAACGAGTCTTATATTCTTCGTTCTGCAAAACGAAGTCAAAAAGCTTGGTTCCACGCCACAAATCATCAATAGGATCATTGATTACGCTTGTTCCATCTCCGCCATGCATTCCGCCAAAAGCAAGGTTATAATCCCACGGCAAAATACTAATTTGACCGTTTGCCTCGTACAGATAATAGTTATGGGACATCGAACCGCTTAAACTATCATCATTGACTGAGAAATTATGAACCGCCATATACTTCAATATTTGATCCACATCTATATATTTTTCGATATCTGTTTGTCCGTGAACATTCTTTAAGGCTTCAACAACTCTCTTATGGTCAGCTTTTGTGCTGTCGGTAATTTCGCCATCCCATATTGTCTGATAGCTGTCTAAATTATCATCGGTATAGTTAAGGTTGCTACCTCCGCCCATACCGCCAAAGCCGCCACGCCCACCTAGTTCACCACCGCCAAAGTTTTCTCGGTTAAATGTTCTACGTTCTCCTTGAGTATTTTGACTTTCACTCGTTTGGTCTTGGTTGTTCCTTTCAAAGTTTGGAGGTGCAGGCATACTCTGTCCGTCATTGCCGAAGTTCTCAGGTATTTGAAACCCGCCTTCAGGCGGTGCAGGGAAATTATTTCCTTCAGATTTTTGATCCCTTTTATTACCGCCACCCATATTTTCAGGCTTATATAAATATCCCTTTTGAATACCGAAATTACGGAGCATAAAACTATCCTCAACAGCTTCAAGTGCAAGATACACGCCCCAATATTCATTATTTACAGAAATCTTAGCATAGTTGTAAAGAGAAGCATCTGCATCTAAAAACTGAAACATATCATAAATGATTGCTTCCTTCATATTAGTGGTGTCAGCATAGCTATTATTTAATGCTAATTTATCAAGTCCGAAACAAGTCTGACCGTCAACGAATTGGTCAAATTCAAGTTTGAAACTATATCTATTATTATCGGGATCACTTGCGATAGAAGAAAGGCTTGTATTCCCCTTCGGTCTTATACCAACCTGCTTGAATGTTGTACCATTTATAACTACATCACATTCATAATATTGTTCCTGCCTTGCATTTTGAAGCATTTCATTCCATTTATCATCATCCATAATAATGTCAATATCAAGAATTTCGCTTGTATCAAAAAGTTTGTCCTGATATTCCATACTGTAACCTGTAGTATTTACAATAGGCAAAAGTTTATCGTAAAATGTCATTGCAAGAACGCACATAATTAAAACAGCAGATATGAGGATGATCGTTATTTTTGAAATATATTTACTTGATAGCATATTTGCCCTCCTTTACCTTGGATTTTATAATAGCATTGTCATTAATAGTTCTTTCTTCTGTAGAAAATAACAAAGATAAATGCCAACGCCAAAAGAATCACTGATGTAATTGGAGTTGAATATGTTTTCACAAAACTTCCAAAGGTCATTGGTTCAGCTTCCTGAGTTTGCCCACTATTGCTTTGCATATTACCGGGAAATCCACCTTGCATACCACCGGGCATACGACCTTCAAATGGTGGATTTTCTTCGATGTTGTGGTTGTTTTTTTCATCTGTTGATGTTTCGTTTTCTGTAGTTTCGTGAGATTCAGGTGTACTTTGCGGCACATTCTCGGTTTTTTCTACATCTGTATTTTGCGGCGGAGTAAATTCTCCTGATGGTTTTTGTCCTCTGTTCATACCTTCACGTGAAATTTTACCATTCGGCATAGTGGGAGGAGTTCTGCCTTGCATATCGCCTGATGGCGGTGTCCCCATATTCCCACGAACGCCTTGTGGTTGTTCCTCTGCACCTTGTGATATCTGCTCTGATACTTCTGGAACCATTTCTTCACTTGCCGGTATTTCGTTTTCAGCCATTACGCTTATACTGAATATCAGGCATAGTGAAATCACTATTGGAATTACTTTCTTCAGCATTTTAAGTCTCCTTTCGTCTTACGACATATACTCGCCGTTATAGGAAACCAAAACTGCATTTGTTACGCCCTCGCAGGCTGATACTTTGTTTACGAAGCCTGTATTGTCATCTTTAATACGAACCTCGTAGGTAAGCTCAACGCCTAATTTATTTACTGCTTTTGATTTAAGAACACTTTTCTTTGCTTCTTCCTTAATAAGCGTATTTGCCGCATTTTCTGTTTCTTCGTTTTCGCAATTTACAACAAGGATATACGGAGTGTCACTGATTTTTCTTGTTGAGAAAACCACGATAATAATTCCGATAATAACCGAGCCGATAATTGCAAGAGGAAGAAGTCCTGCACCGAGAACGATACCAACTGCGATTGCCCAGAATAAAAAGGCTATATCCATAGGCTCTTTAATTGCAGTTCTGAAACGAACGATAGAAAGAGCACCGACCATACCAAGTGATAACACAACATTGGATGTTACTGCGATAATTACAAGGCTTGTAATCATTGCCATCGCAATGAGGGACACACCAAATGAATCAGAATACATAACGCCCTGATAGGTCTTTTTGTAAATTAAAAATAT
>JAZQVQ010000168.1:0-8052 GCA_045631825.1 Eubacteriales bacterium
TTAAAATTTATTTTTTTCTATTGAATACTGCTGGAAAATGTGATATCATTATTTATTGAAATTAATGATAAATTGAGGATTTGACAAATATGAAAGCTATGAAAGGAAATATATTACTATTGATAACCGCTATTGTCTGGGGCTGTGCATTTGTAGCACAGAGTATGGCAATGGATTCTGTCGAGCCTTTTACTTTTCAGGCTACGAGAAATTTTCTGGGTGCAATAGTTCTGTTACCTTTAATTTTTATATCTAACTTTAAAAATAAAAAAAATAAAAGTATCAAAAAAAATAACAAGTCGCTTTTAATAGGCGGAACTGTTTGCGGACTTGTATTGTTTGTTGCATCCACATTCCAGCAGTATGGACTGAAAAGTACCTCGCCCGGAAATGGTGGTTTTATAACCGCTATGTACATATTGATTGTTCCGGTGCTTGGACTGTTTGTGAAAAAGAAAGTTTCATTCAGAATGTGGGTTTGCATTGCTGTTGCAATTACCGGAATGTTTTTCCTATGCTTTAAGGATAACAGTATGGTTGTGGGCAAGGGTGACATACTTGTAATGTTGTGTGCCGTAGTATTTTCATTTCACATTCTTGCGGTTGATAAGTATGCCTCGTTCCTTGACGGAATAAAGCTTTCCTGTCTGCAGTTTTTTGTGTGTTCCTTTGCTTCATTTATAATGATGCTTATATTTGACTCTCCGTCTGTTTCGGCAATTAAATCTGCACTTCCGATGATTTTGTACGCAGGTATTGGCTCTTGCGGAATAGGGTATACTTTGCAGGTTGTGGGACAAAAGTACACAAAGCCGGTTGTTGCAAGCCTTATTATGAGTCTTGAGTCTGTTTTTGCGGTAATTGCACAAATTGTTATTATGGGCACTCTGCCAAGTCCCAGGGAGGCTTTGGGGTGCTTGCTGATGTTCGGTGCAATAATTGTGTCGCAGGTTCCTGAGAAATCCAAAAGTGAAAATTTAAAAATATAAAGGTTGATTTATCTTGGATAAAATTATAGCAGTTGTTGGTCCCACGGCATCAGGAAAAACATCACTTGCTCTTAATATTGCATCAAAGTATAATGGTGAAATTGTTTCCTGCGATTCTATGCAGCTTTATCGAGGCATGGATATAGGTACAGCAAAGCCCGACGAGTCGGAACAGATTAGGATTGTTCACCATTTGATTGATATACTTGATATTACGGACTCATATTCAGTATCTGATTATGTAAAAGATGCTGAAAAATGTGTTGCAGACATATTATCAAGAAAGAAAATTCCTGTTTTTTGCGGTGGTACGGGTTTGTATATTGATTCATTTTTGTCAGGTGTTGAATTTGGCGAATATGAAATAGATGAAAATATCCGTCCGGAACTTGAAAAACTACTTGATGATAAAGGTCCGGAGTATATGTATAATCAGCTTTTGCTTTGCGATGAAGCATCTGCAAAGGCAACGTGCCCAGAAAATACAAAAAGAGTTTTAAGAGCACTTGAGGTTTACAGAGGTACGGGAGTAACACTTACTGAATGGAACAAGCGTTCAAAAATCAATTCTAAAGAAAAAGATTCACTTGTGATATTCTTGGATTTTTTCGATAGAAACAATCTGTATTCCAGAATTGATAAACGTGTCGATATAATGTTAGAGCAGGGGTTGCTGTCCGAGACCGAAAGGCTTATAAAATTCGGTTTAAAGGATAGTCTTACCGCAGGACAAGCTATAGGATATAAAGAGTTTTACCCATATTTTGATGAACTGGATTCGCTTGATAACTGTATCGAAATTTTAAAAAGAAATTCACGACGTTATGCAAAACGACAGTTAACCTGGTTTAACAGAAATAAAAAATCAATCAAGATTTATCGTGATGATCTTGATGATAATGAAGTTTTTCAGGCTGCTTGTGGGTACATTGATAGTTATTTAAAAGGAGAAATATAATGAAAGATATTTCAAGGTTTTTTTGTGACCCTTTGAAAATAATAAAAGTTATATTTTTGATTTTGCTTGTTTGTGTAATTTCGTGTTATGTCTGGGTGCAAATTGCACACGGATTTTCTTCCGATATAGAAACTCAACCTGCAATACTTGTAGAAGTCAATAAAACGATAGATTCCAAAGCTTATATTTTCAGGGACGAAACGGTTATTTCCGTGCCCGAGGGCGGTGCTGCTGTCACGCTTGTTTCTGACAGTAAGAGAGTTTATAACGGACAGAAAATTGCAAACATTTACAGCGATGCTTCAGATGTATCGCTTCAGGATAGCATTACAAGAATACAGAGGAAAATCGATGTTCTTGAAAAAAGCAAACTTGAAAGTAAGTCCTCGGTATCGGATTTGTCAAAAATAGATGACGATATTGAAGAAACATTATCCAGAATTTATCTGCTTTCGTCAAAAGGGGATTTGTCGGGTGTTGTTTTGGATAGTGAAGCTCTACTCGTAAAGCTTAATCGGAGAAATCATATTGTCGATTCTGATAGCGATTATACACCCGAATATAACAGACTTGTATCACAGAGGGAGACGCTTGAAAGACAGATAAGCAGCGTGTCTACTCCTATTTACGCAAAGTCGTCGGGGTATTTCTATAACCAGGTTGACGGATATGAAGAAGCTTTTGATTTTGACAAGATTGATAATATGACTCTTGCGGATTTTGAAAGCATAATCAACGCCGAGCAGAACGAAGGTTCTCTCACGCATACCACGGGAAAAATTGTCAATGATTTTGTGTGGTTCCTGGCTTGTAATATAAATTCTGCCGACCTTGGTGGCCTTGAGGAAGGAAAATATTATAAAATTTTCTTTCCGGAAAACAACGATTTAGCAATCAACATGGAAATGTATAGAATTATAAGCGAAACCTCTGCAAAAAATGCAGTTTGTATTTTGCGTTCCAATGTTATTCCTACGGAATTCTCTTACAAAAGAATGCAAAAAGCTGAAATTATCATTGACGAATGTACAGGACTTACAGTACCAAAATCAGCTTTAAGAGTTGTCAATGGAGTTAAGGGTGTGTATGTACTTGTTGGTGACGTCGTGCATTTCAGGCGAGTTGAAATCCTTATGGAAAAGGATGGATATTATATAGTGAGCAATGATCCTAAAAATTACGTGTTTGAAGACGAATACGAGCAGGAAAACATACCACGTATTTCTTTGTACGACAACGTTATTGTGGCAGGTAAGGAATTGTTTGAAGGAAAAATAATTGGATAGCTTAAAGGAAGTATGTTGAATGTCTGAAAAATTTTCTCTGAATATCGTAAAAAACAATATTGATTCTGTATTTGAAAAAATTTCGGAAAGTGCGATAAGTGTAGGTCGCAGTCCTGATGATGTCAAGCTGCTTGCAGCAACAAAGACCGTCGATGCCGATACAATAAATTTTGCTGTTCAGAATGGAATAAAATATATCGGCGAAAACAGAGTTCAGGAATTACTTGAAAAGTATAACAGAATTGATTTAAGCAATGCTGAGATGCATTTTATCGGTACACTGCAAACAAATAAAGTTAAATATATCATAGATAAGGTGAAAATGATTCATTCTGTTGACTCGTTGAAGCTTGCAACAGAAATAGACAAACAAGCTTTTAAAAAAGGCATTTGTATGAATGTTTTGGTTGAGGTCAATATTGGTAGGGAAGAGTCAAAAAGCGGTGTCGCCCCTGAGCAAACTCTTGACTTTTTATACCAACTCTCAAGGCTTGAAAACATAAAAGTTTGCGGTCTTATGACAATACCACCCAAGGTTGATAATTCGTCCGGTATTACAAATGTTGACGAAATTTCGTTCTCAAATAATAAATTTTTAAATAATGGTAAAAAAGTTTACAAAAATCAATCATTTTTTAAAAAAATTATGAAATTATTCCTTGACATATCGGCTGAAAAAATAGATAATATATATATGCAGGAATTGTCAATGGGGATGTCTGATGATTTTGAGTATGCAGTCCGTGAGGGTGCAACGATAGTAAGAGTCGGACGAACATTGTTTGGCAGTCGTTAGCTTATTAAATTTATAATATATTTTTGGAGGTTTAAACACTATGGGACTTAAAGAATTCGGAAAGAAACTTTTCCCTGACAGCACAATGGATCCGGTTGAGGATTACGAGGATATTTATGGAACCGAGACAGACTATGAAGACGAAAGAGCAGCTATACGTACACAGGATAGTTCTTATGCGAGAACATCATCCAATGTAACGGTTGCCAGCGGTGCTTCTATTGAGATGAAGGTTGTTACACCAAGTAGTTTTGAAACTGTTACTCAGATTGCAGATTTGTTGCTCTCAAACAAGACCGTTCTACTCAATCTTGAAAATACAAATAAAGAAACATCAAAGCGACTTATTGACTTCCTTTCAGGTGTGGCTTATGCTCTTGAAGGTGATGTACAGAAGGTTGCCGATAATACCTATGCTATTACTCCTAACAATGTAGCTGTTTCAAAGGAATCTATGAACCAGCAGTCTGTTAATGTTCAGGATTCTGTTGCATCGGACCTCAATTTCTGATAACTTATGTTTCTAATTATCAGTTTTATCAGAATGACAGTCGGGTTGGTTCTCGACGTTCTTCTGTTGTTGATGTTCTTAAGAGCCATTGTTTCGTGGTTCCCGGATATTTCGGGGTCTCGTTTTGCCGATTTTTTGTTTACAGTTACTGAATGGGTTATTATGCCGTTCAGAAACCTGTTTGATGCAATGAATTGGAAACCTATGCTGCCTATTGATATACCATACTTTGTTGCCTTTGTCGTACTGTCAATAGTTCGCAATATATTGTAATGGAAAAGTCCGATTTGGAATTTCAACGCAGGATAGAGGATTTGACTCGTTTCTGTACTGAAAAGGCTCAAATACAGTTTACAGGCTTTCTCGACGGAAGGCAGTTGTTTGTCGCACAAAAACACTGTAATTTGTTCTCAGATGATGTCATCAGTGTATCTTTTGGCGGTGTTGAAAATGCCGAGCGTAAAATTGTTGGTATGTTTCCCAGATTTATATATGAGTATGCCAAAGATGATATAGTGAAACTATATGAATTTTTTGATATACAGTGTGTTTGTATAAGAGGCTCGGGTTACGTAAAGCTTACACATCGAGATTTACTCGGTGCAATATTGTCGCTCGGAATATCCCGTAATGCTGTTGGCGATATATATGTGACAGATGATGGTTTTGTTGCATATTGCATCTTTACAAGTGTTGCTGCCGGCTTTGTAATGTCGGAGCTTTCTTCGATTGGGCGGGAAAAGGTAAAGACGCAGTTTATTCCGCTTGAGAATATACCGGTATTCGAACGAAAATATAAAGAAATATCTTCTACGGTAGCTTCATTAAGGCTTGATTGTATTATCAGTTGTTGCTGTGGATTGTCTCGTGAATCTGCAAAAAGGCTTATAACATCAAAGCTTGTCAAAGTCAATCATTTTGAGTGTATAAGACCTGATTATGAAATATGTGAGGCTGATTTGATTTCTGTCAGAGGGTATGGCAGGTTTGTTGTTGCCGTTTGCGGGGATGTTACAAAAAAAGGCAGAAACCGTGTTGTAATACACAAAATGATTTAACAAAGGTGGTTATATTATGATTTCTCCTCAGGAATTAAAGAAAAAAATTTTTACAAAGTCTATAAAAGGATACTCCTGTGCAGAAGTTGATGAGTATATATCTTATATCATTTCAAATTTTTCCGAGCTTAGTGCCGAATATGCCGAGCTTCAACGTAAATATGGCGTTGCAGTTGAAAAACTCAGTTCTGCTCAAAATGAGGAGAAGGTTATTTCGGCTACAATTTTAAATGCACAGAAAATGGCTGACGCTATTGTTTATGATGCCAAGAAAAAAGCTGAAAATATTAATTCTGCTGTATCGGAGAGCTGTGACAGAATTATAGATGCATATCGCCAGAAAGTTGCTCTTGAAAGAGATAAGCTCTTAGAGAGTGAGAAGGCCGTTGCTGCTTTCAAGAATTCACTACTCGATTGTTACAGAGAGCACGTAAGACTCATTGAACAGATTATGCCTGATGATGATGTGACTCCTTATTTATCAGATGAGGAGCTTGAGGATAAGGCAGCTAATATTGCACGTGAAAATTTGACCAAATTAAATGATGGTGATGATATTTCCGTTCCTGTTATTAAGAATGAAAATCAGAACCAAGAAACAGATAATAAAAACAACTAAATTTTGTGATATTATCGGCTGAAGTTCTAAAATTTTGAGCTTGAGCCGATATTTGTGCGAATATAAACAAATAAACTTAAGAAATTACTTTTAGATAAAGGAGCAGTTCTATTATGCCAAAGGATTACGGAAAGACATTGAATCTTCCAAAAACAGAATTTCCAATGAGAGCAAATCTTCCACAAAAAGAACCTTCAATTCAGGAGATTTGGGAAACTCAGTGTCTCTATAAAAAGATTATCGAAAAAAATGCAGACAAGCCTCGCTTTGTTCTTCATGACGGACCTCCTTTTTCAAACGGAAATATTCATATGGGTACAGCACTTAACAAAGTGCTTAAGGATTTTATCAACAAATCCAAGTCTATGACAGGACATTTTACACCATATGTTCCCGGTTGGGATAACCATGGTATGCCTATTGAAAGTGCTATCATAAAGAAGAATAAGCTTGACAGAAAGAAAATGTCAATTTCTGAGTTCAGAAGTGCTTGTGAAAAGTTTGCCGAAAACTTTGTTGATATACAGATGACTTCATTTAAACGTCTCGGCGTGCTTGGTGACTGGGGAAATCCTTACCTTACGATGTCTCCTGATTTTGAAGCAAAAGAAGTTAAAGTCTTTGGCAAAATGTTCGAAAAGGGATACATTTATAAAGGTTTGAAGCCTGTTTATTGGTGTCCTCATGATGAAACTGCCCTTGCCGAAGCTGAGATTGAATACGCAGAAGATGAATGTACGTCTATTTACGTAAAATTTGCTGTAAATGACGATCATGGTAAGCTTTCTGACATTTGCGATTTGTCCAAAACATATTTTATAATCTGGACAACTACAACATGGACACTTCCCGGAAACCTTGCAATAGCAGTTCATCCAAGGGAAGAATATGCTCTTATCAAGGCTAATGACGGAAATTATTATATAACAGCCAAGGCACTTGTTGAAAAAACAATGAAGGTCGGCGGTGTTGAGGAATATGAAATTGTAAAAACATTTGCCGGAAGTGATTTCGAGTATATGACAGCAAAGCATCCCTTCCTCGACAGAGACAGCATTCTTGTTAATGCTGATTATGTTACTATGGAAAGCGGTACCGGTTGCGTTCATACTGCTCCTGGCTTTGGTGTTGACGACTACTATACCGGCATGAAGTATAAGCTTGACATAATTGTTCCTGTAGATGACAGGGGATACCAGACAAAAGATGCCGGAAAATTTGCTGGAATGTATTACCTTGAATCAAATGATGCAATTCTTGCTGACCTTGAAGAAACAAAAGCACTTTTCTCAAGCGAAAAAATCACTCACCAGTATCCTCATTGCTGGAGATGTAAAAAGCCAATTATATTTAGAGCTACACCACAGTGGTTCTGCTCTGTTGAAGCTTTCAAGGATAAAGCCGCTGCAGCATGTGAAGATGTACAATGGATTCCCGAGTGGGGCGGGAACAGAATGGTCTCCATGATCAAGGAAAGAGCAGACTGGTGTATCTCGCGTCAGCGTCACTGGGGACTTCCTATACCTGTATTCTATTGTCAGGATTGTGGAGAGATAATTTGTACTCCTGAAACAATAAATAAAGTTGCAGATGTATTTGCAAAGAATGGTTCAAACGCATGGTTCGATTTTGATGCCAAGGAGTTGTTACCTCAAGGTTTTGTATGTCCTAAGTGTAAGAAATCGAACTTTGCAAAAGAAACAGATACTCTTGATGGTTGGTTTGATTCGGGTTCATCACACTTTGCAGTAAGCGAAGATTGGGAAAATATGACCTGGCCCTTTGATTTGTACCTTGAAGGTGCAGACCAGTACAGAGGATGGTTCCAGTCCTCT
>JAZQVQ010000169.1:0-37273 GCA_045631825.1 Eubacteriales bacterium
AGCTCGCCCGTTTTATTGTAGCTCCGCTCGTTTTTGCCCCCGGTAGAACCGGGGGTTTATTTCCACGTCTAAAGACACCAATAAAAGCTATACTCGATTGAGTATAGCTTTATGTTTTAATAATTCTCTTTTCTTACTTCAAAATAGCTTTGCGGGTGATTACAAACCGGACAAACAACCGGAGCTTTTTTGCCAACCACAAGATGTCCGCAATTTCTACATTCCCACATAATTTCTTCCGATTTTTCAAAGACTTTTTGCATTTCGAGGTTGTTAAGAAGCTTTAAATATCTTTCCTCGTGTGATTTTTCAATCTTTGCAACCTGTCTGAACTTTTCGGCAAGTTCAGTAAAGCCCTCTTCTTCAGCTTCTTTTGCAAATGTAGAGTACATGTCAGTCCATTCATAATTCTCGCCATCCGCTGCGGACTTTAAATTAAACTTGGTATCACCAAGACCTGAAAGTGCTTTAAACCAAAGCTTTGCATGTTCCTTTTCATTCTGTGCTGTTTCATTAAAAATTGCGGCAATTTGTTCATAACCTTCTTTTTTTGCAACACTTGCAAAATACGCATACTTATTTGTCGCTTGTGACTCTCCTGCAAAAGCTGCATATAAATTTTTCTCAGTTTTTGAACCTTTCAATTCCATAAATTCAACCTCCTTAAATTTTATTATTCAACAAGTAGTTTACACGCTTTACCAAAAATTATTAAGCTAATTTTCGCTGACAAGCTTTATATTTGCACCGACTTCTTTTAATTTACCGACAATATCTTCATATCCTCTTTGTATATGACGGATATTATCAATTTCAGTTATACCGGTTGCAGCAAGTCCTGCTATTATAAGAGCAGCACCCGCACGTAAATCACACGCGGTTACCGGTGCTCCAAACAGCTTGGCACCACCATCAAACTGTGCCATTTTACCATCTGTAACCTTTATTGATGCACCCATTCTTAAAAGTTCATCGACATACTTGAATCTGTTATCCCATACGCCCTCACGCATTGTAGACTCAGTAGAAGCCATACACATAAGCACACCCATCTGCGGATTCATATCGGTCGGGAAACCGGGATAAGGAAGTGTTTTTATCTTGATTCCATCAAACGGACCTTTGTATGCCACTCTAACCGAATTATCAAATTCCTCAACCTCGATGCCCATTTCAATAAGCTTTGAGCTTAATGATTCAAGGTGCTTTGGTATAACATTATTTATCATAAGCTCGCCCTTGGTTGCCGCTGCGGCAATCATATATGTACCTGCTTCAATCATATCGGGGATTATTTCATAATGAACACCATGAAGTTCTTCAACACCACGAATTTTAATTACATCAGTTCCTGCTCCTGAAATATCTGCTCCTGAGGCATTCAGAAAGTTTGCAAGGTCAACTACGTGCGGTTCTCTTGCCGCATTTTCAATTATAGTTGTACCCTGTGCCTTAACTGCCGCCAGAATGACATTAATTGTTGCACCAACAGAAACAATGTCCATATAAACAGAATTTGCGTATAATGCACCTTCCGGCGTTGTTATGTTGATATATCCACCATTCTGAATCTCCACCTTTGCTCCGAGAGATTCAAAACCTTTTATATGCTGATCTATAGGTCTTGCACCAATTTCACAACCGCCAGGATATGCTGCTCTTGCCTTACCGAACCTGCCAAGCTCCGCACCAAGAATATAGTATGATGCACGCATTTTCTTAACAAGGTCATATGGTGCAATTCCGGGTTTTATATTAGTTGTATCAATTTCAAAAGTTGATTTATCTATTTGTTTAATAACTGCACCGACCTGTGTTAAAATTTCAAACGAATCATTAACGTCACTAATCATCGGTATGTTTTCAAGAACACACTTACCCTCTGTAAGTATTGTTCCAAATATTATAGCAACAGCAGCATTTTTCATACCACTGACATCTATACAGCCATGTAATGGTTTACCACCCTCAATGACAAATTTATCCATCAGAAGACAAACCTCCAAACAAGTTTTAGTCTATATACATTTAAAGAAATATTTTATATACAATATAACCATTATATTATATCATACACTAATAAAAAATGGAATAGCTTTGTTAAAGATTTTTATTTTTTGTGCAATTTACTCAAAAATGGCATCAAAATACTCACTTTGATATAAATTGAATTTATCACGATATTGTATTTTCCACGTAGGAATATAGTAGTATACGTCCTCATTAACCTGTTTCAAGGTATAGACAATTTTTTGTGAGTTTATCTCTGACACGCTCTTAAGTGGCAACTTATACAATATATCTGCTCCGTCAATAAGCGGTTCACGATATTGCTTACCCACATCAAAAACAATCCATTTACCCGAAGCATAAACAACACGATTATCATATATCGCAAGTTTCAAGTTTGTATCTTTTATGTCCTGTCCGTCAAGCATTTGTACAAGGCTTGCATATAAAAATCCATCATCAATATTTACATTTTCAATTTTATAGCTATACAGTTTACCATTATTCAACATCGAAACAAATTTTTCAATGATATTTTCAACTAGCAAATCAATTATAATATTTTTTTGGGAAAACTTATAGTTTTGAATAGTTTTTGTTTCGTTTTTTGCTTCTTCATCTATAAATTCAAATACGAAATCACACTGTGAATACACAACTTTAAACAATTCCTTACTATCCGAATACACCCCGACAGAAAGCCCTTCGGGAGTTTCAAAACACGTTGTCGAGGTATTCTGATTTTTATAAACTTCAGAAGCAATATTCTTTGCAAGATTTACAGCACTTTCTTCTGAGTATTCAGCTTTTAAAGAATAAATACTGTTGGTTGGTATTTCCTCTTTAATTAAACTCTCGCCGAGTTTGATCCCTCTTGAATTCAAATTAGTTTGCACCTGTGATATATAATCCTCATCCAAATAGTTTTGTTTTGCTCTGGTACTTAAATACAAAACACTAAACAAAATACTAAGAAATGCAAAAACTATAGCAAGAAATATACAGAGTTTTTTAGTTTCCATATTAATTCTCCTATTCTTCTGATACTGAATATGCCCATTGTGGTACATAACAATCCTTTTGTTCTGTTTCTACAAGTGTTGCGTAACAAGACATAAGGTTTTTTGTTTTTTCCAAAACAGGAACATATACCTTCTGAGGAACCAGCATTGAATATTCATTGGTTCTTATGCAATTTAGTGTATACAGATTAGCACTGACAAGATAATTATCCTTTATATCAAAGGTTGCATCTGCATTGTTATTATTTACAAGAATCATACCATCACAAAAATATTTAAGATTTACCGTAAGCACTGATTCTTTATCATCAAACGTAGCAGATACAATTCCAAGAACAGCATCTCCGCCAAGCATTTTGGCATCAAGCGAATTTATAATGTTTTTTATAGCTATAATCTTATCCGAAAATGCATAGCTATTACTATCTTCCGGGTGGTACCCTAAAAACTCCATCAGATTAACTCCGGATTCATATGATTTATAATTTATATGACCATTATTATCTATACTGATTTCGTTTGTACCATCGACATAATTAAGAACATTACCGTCACTTGAAGTAAAGCTTTTAACAAGATTATCGTTGATTTTAAACAAATCAAATAATTTATTTGTCTGGGATTCAAACTGACGATAGTAATTGACATCTCGTGAAACAGTTACTGTAAAATTATTTGTAATCATACTATCACAAAAAACAGGGGTTGTATCATACTTATCCAGATAAGAAAAAGTTAACAACAACTCTGTATCATTATATGCTTCAAATTGACTACTGTTAAAAGGAGTGTCCTGCAAGGGTTTGAGTACATAAACATCCCCTACTGAATTTACCGCAGAAGCCATCATATTTCTCTGTAAATCAGGATATATAAACAATTTATTTAGAGAAAAAAGCATTTCTATATCTTTCTTCTGATAGTCTTTAGCAACTGAAGGCAAAATCACCGATGCAGGCATATCGTTATAAAAAGTCATTACAAAATATGATTCCATATTTTTTATATTATTAAAATAGTCTTTTTTCTGAGCCTCAGTATCAAAGTTTACATTTTCACAAGTACCCGTAAACAGTTTAACGATACTCTCATTTGCATATTCCTGAAGTTTTGCCCGTATATCCTTTGAATAAGCCGCTGCAAACAAATGATTCTTGACTTTAAATCCCATAAAAACAGGCTCTATAAGGCTATTGTTTTTTTCAATATTATTTGATGATGCCGAACGCAGTACCACTCTTTTATCATTTACCGGCATTGAAGACAACGAAGCAGAGTTACCATTTATTTTAATATTTATGTATCTTCCGCAGTTGAAAAGCATTAAAACAAACAAAAGTGCAACAACAATTATCAATAGTTTTTCGGAAAATCTCTCTTTATCAAACTTTAACACAACTCTCACTCCTATCTCATAAGTCAAAGCGACACTAACGGTACCAAAATGGTATCGTCAGCATCGCTCTATCTTTATATATCTTTTAAAATCTGTGCGATTCTTGCACCGTGTTCCATTCCCTCATCGTAAATAAAAGTAAGCTCAGGAGTAACACGCATATTCAATCTTGAAGACAACTCACGTCTTACAAAACCACTTGCAGATTCAAGCCCTTTTTTTACTTCCTTAACATCTGCGTTCAAAACACTGTAGTGAACTTTGCAATACTTCAAATCAGCAGTCGTTTCTGTTCTGGTTATGCTTATGAATGCATTTGCAATTCTTGGGTCTTTGACCTCTTTGAGTATATACATAAGCTCATGTGCAATTTCTTCGTTAGCTCTAACCGAATGGAACGATCCTTTTCTTTTAGTAGGCATTTAATACCTCCATAAACTTTTTATTTTTCGCGTTTAACTTCTTCCATTACGAATGCTTCAAGAATATCATTATCCTTAATGTCATTAAAGCGTTCAAGTGCAATACCACACTCATACCCTTGGGCAACTTCCTTGACATCGTCCTTAAAGCGTTTGAGAGAAGATATTTTATCTTCAAATATAACAACACCATCTCTTACTACTCTTATCTGAGATGCTCTGGTTATCTTACCATCCTGAACATAAGAACCTGCAACAAATCCTATGCCGGGTACATGAATTGTCTTTCTAACCTGAGCGTGACCAAGTACAACCTCTTTGAATTCAGGATCGAGCATACCATTGATTGCCGCAGTGATTTCTTCAATGCACTCATAAATAACTCTATAAGTTCTTATATCGACATTCTGGGCACTTGCAGAGTCCATAGCACCCTTATCAGGTCTTACGTTAAATCCTACTACGATAGCATTTGATGCGGAAGCAAGCATTACGTCACTCTCGGTAATTCCACCTACAGCAGAATGTATAACCTTAACCTTAACTTCTTCATTTGACAATTTTTCGAGTGATGACTTAACGGCTTCAGCAGAACCCTGTACGTCAGCCTTAACAATTATTGCAAGGTCTTTTACACCCTCCGACATCTGATCAAACAATGTATCAAGAGATACCTTTGCATTTGCCTTGAAGACTTCCTCTTTTGCCTTGTTCTTTCTCTGTTCAACAAGTTCCTTAGCCATTCTTTCGTCAGCTACTACTCTGAATTCATCTCCACCCTCGGGAGCTTCGGAAAGACCTGTTATTTCAACAGGTACAGACGGACCCGCTTCCTTAATATTCTTTCCGGTGTAATCACACATAGCTCTTACGTGTCCCACAGCCGTGCCTGCAATAACAACATCGCCTCTGTGAAGTGTACCTTTTTGTACAAGCACAGTTGCCACAGGGCCTCTACCTCTGTCAAGCTTTGCCTCGATAACAATACCTCTTGCAGGACACTTGGAATTTGATTTGAGTTCCTTCATATCCGCAACTAAAAGTACCATTTCAAGAAGTTCTTCGATACCTTGTCTTTTAAGTGCAGAAACCGGAACACAAATTGTATCTCCTCCCCACTCTTCAGGCACAAGCTCGTACGTTGTAAGATTCTGTTTTACATTTTCAATATTAGCACTGGGTTTATCAACCTTGTTGATTGCAACGATTATTGAAATTCCCGCAGCTTTTGCGTGATTTATGGCTTCTATTGTCTGAGGCATAATTCCATCGTCGGCGGCAACGACAAGAATTGCAATATCGGTTGCCTGTGCTCCTCTTGCACGCATTGCCGTAAAGGCTTCATGTCCAGGAGTATCAAGGAAAGTAATATCTCTGTCATTTATTCTTACTCTATAAGCACCGATATGCTGAGTAATACCACCTGCTTCTCCGGATGTGACATTTGTATGTCTGATTGCATCAAGAAGCGATGTCTTACCATGGTCAACGTGTCCCATAACACAAACAACAGGGCTTCTGGGCTCGTCGTCGGGGAAATTGGACTCCTGTTCATCATCGGCAAAAAGCTTATCCTCGATTGAAAGCACAACTTCCTTTTCTGCAACAATACCCATTTCATCTGCAAGAAGATATGCTGTATCGAAATCTACGATTTTATTTGCACCAACCGCATCCATTCCCAGTCCCATAGCAAGAAGTTTCTTTATAACCTCTCCGGTTGTAATTTTCAAAGCTGCGGCCAGGTCTGAAATCATAATTTCATCGGGAATTACAACCGGTCCTGTAAATTTCTTTACTGGCTCTGCAGGTGCTGCGTTTTTTGCTTGCTTATTCTTTTTGTTTTTATTGCCACTTGTCATAAAATCGCGTGCGGCACTTTCATTTCTGTTTATACGGCCGTTTGCATTTTTCTGAATACCCATTGACTGTTTTTTCTTTGATGGTTTTGAGTTTATCTCATTATTCAATGCATCCGGTATGAGATTGTCAAGTCTTTCATCGTATTTAGACAAATCAACCTCATGTGTTCTTATATCGACAACAACCTTTCCTGTGCTATCAGCAACAGGTGTTGCTCCCTGGATTCTTTCACCGGCATAGCGGCTTCTGATATGACCATCTTTATCAAAAACAGGCTTTAAGCTGGGCTGACGAACTGATTGAGAATCCTCGTCCCCATCTTTATTCTGGTTAAATTGTTGTTTTTGATACTTGGGCTTCTGTGGTTGACGCTGTTGTGTGTTCTGGTCAAGGTTTACAAATCCATCTTTGGTAAACTTGACATTTGTATATTTATCAAATCTTTCAACATGGTCAAACTTCGGATAATGCTCTAAATTCTTACCTTCCTGCTTGGCAAGCTGAGCACCCTCCTTTGAAATTTTACTGATTTGTTTTTCTAATTGTCTTTCAGTAAGCTGACTATTCTGTCCAAACCTCTGCTGACCGCTATTAGCAGAATAAGGACGGGACTGATTATTAAAAGCCAGTTTTTTATTAGGGTCAAAAGGCTTACGTACCTGGTTATTTCCATTTCCATTAGCATTATTTGACACATAACCATTCTGAGTCTTGACAAAAGGTTTCTTTTGTACAAAATCGGCAGATGTATTGTTTGTATTTACAGGTGCTTTGGGTTTTGCAACTGTTTTTTGTGCTTCTTCAGTTTTATTCTGTTCAGCTTTTTCGGCAGTTATTGAAGTAACCTTAGAAGTTAAATCGTCTGAAGGCTTTACTTCCTGAGCCTTTTTGGATTCAGCAGTCTCAGTCTTATTATCTTCTGCTTTTTCAGGTTTTGTATCCTTAGTTTTTTCAGCTTTATCTTCAGGCTTCTCTGTGGAAAGATAAGAACCTATATCTTCAACATTACTCTGCATCAGATAATGATGTAAAACTACATTGAGTTCATCGTGTTCAAGAGACGAAGACGATGACTTTCCATCTATTCCCTTATCCTTGAGTAATTCTACTATCTCCTTACTCTTTATACCTAAATCTTTTGCAAAACCACTTATTTTTATTTTTTGATTGGCAACTGGCATTATTTATGCACCTCCGTAAAACGTGTGTGTATTTCTACGTAAATTTTCTCAACTATCTTTACAAAGCTTTTGTCGGCAATCACCGCACAGGAAACCCCTGCCTTTTTGCCAAGTTTTTTTCCCAGAAACTCCTTGGAACATGGCAAAACAATTAAATGTACATTATGATAATTACACGAATCTGTTATCCTTTTTCTTGTATTATCAGAAACATCCGATGGCATAAACGCAAGTGCTGCTTTTTTTGCTCGGATACTGTCAACAGACAAATCCGTTCCAACAATACATTTACCTGCCTTGAGAGCAAGCCCCAAAGCCATAACGATTCTTTCAAGGGCTTCGGTAAGCTCAGCTTCAGCAAAATCAAGCATTATTTTCCACCTCTGAAAGTATATTTTTCATTTGCTCATATATGCTTTCAGGAACTTCTGTCTCAAGAGACCTGTCAAGTCTCTTTGATTTCAAGGCTTTTTCAAGGCATTTTAGATTAGGACAAATATACGCCCCTCTTCCCGAAACCTTACCAGTGTTGTCGAGCAAAACATTTCCATCCGGTTTTCTAACAACCCTTACAAGCTCTTTTTTGGGGTGTTTTTCATTACATCCCATACATTTGCGTTCTGGGATTTTTTTTGTTATATTATGCGGCATTTGATGTTAAGTGTAAATACACTTTTCCTCCTGAAAAGAAATACACAAACAGTGTTATAAATTACAATGTTACTACAGTCAGACTATTATTCTTCGTCCGAATTATCCTTTAGAGCTTCTGCAAGCTTACCACCAAAGGAGCTTGCTGCCTCGTTTTTGCCCTCAATAATATCACTGAAAGCAGCTGCACGGACGGCAGATACACTCTTTATATCTATCTTATTATATCCTGTAAGTCTCGCAGCAAGTCTTGCGTTCTGTCCTTCTTTACCTATTGCGAGTGACAGCTGATCATCTTCAACAAGAACATAGCATGAACGTTCTCCCGTTTCTGTAACTGAAACAACCTGTGCAGGAGAAAGTGCAGCACGAATGAAATCCTTCGGTGATTCGCTGTATTTAATAATATCTATCTTTTCACCCTTAATTTCATTTGTAATATTGTTCTTTCTTATTCCTCTTGCACCGATACAAGAACCGATAGGATCGACATTTGGGTCTCTTGAATAAACCGCTATCTTTGTTCTTGAACCAGCTTCTCTTGAGATTGCTTTGATTATAACAGTTCCGTCCTGAATTTCGGGAACTTCAAGTTCAAAGAGACGTTTAACCAAATCTGCATGTTTTCTTGAAAGTACAACAGACGGACCTTTTGTTTCCTTTTTGATTACTGTTACATATACCTTTATCTTATCGCCCTCGGTAAGAATTTCTCCGGGTATCTGTTCGTTCTTAAAGAGAGTAACCTGATTTTTACCAAGTTCAAGAATAGCATTTCCTGTAACAGGGTCTACCTTTGAAACGATAGCCGTGACAATCTCGCCCTTTTTGCTTTCATATTCTTTTATCATTATATCACGTTCAGCTTCTCTGATACCCTGAATGATAACCTGTTTTGCAGTCTGTGCAGAAATTCTACCAAAGTTTTTGGGCTTCACTTCAATTTCTACAACATCACCAATGTTATACTTTTTGCCAATCTCACGTGCGGCTTCAAGAGTAATTTCAGTCTTTTCGTTGAAAATATGTTTTCTTGTACGTACTACTTTTTCTTCTGAATCCGTTTCATCATTTCCAGCATCTTGCTCTGTCAAAGGTTCTTCATCCTCTGTTACTTCAGCATCATTAAAATCAGATTCGTCCTGCTCATCGGACAAAAATTCCTCCTCCGGAATTTCCTCCTCAGCCTCGGGGTCAACAACCAGTAGCTGCTTATAAACTCTGACATCCTTCTTTACCGGATCCAGAACAACTCTGACATTTGTAAATCCATTATCCTTCTTAAAAGCACTTACAAGAGCAGCTTCAACTCTTTCAATCATAAACTCTTTGGGTATACCCTTTTCTTTTTCCAAAAGATCAAGGGCTTTAAAAAATTCCGCATTCATTATCGGACATCCTCCTAAAATTTTTATATACTTAACTTTTTAAAACTCACAAACTGTTTTTATACTTGCACATTCTTTAACTACAAATTCTATTTTTTCCTCATTGACATTCAGAACAATACTGCCTTTTTCTCTGTCAAGGCTATCAAGCAATCCATCGAATGCCTTTTTACCGTCTCTGGGTGCATAAAGCTTTACTAAAACCCTTTGACCTAAAAACGCCTCAATATGTTCGAAAGTCTTTAATTCTCTCTCTATACCGGGAGACGAAATTTCAAGAAAATAGCTCTCACTAATTGGGTCAGCCTCATCTATAATAGGTTCTACCGCATCGTTTACCATCTTACAATCATCAAGTGATATACCATCTTTTTTATCGATGTATATAATAAGATTTTTGTCCTGCCCTTCTTTGACAAACTCAACGTCCCACAATATACATCCGCACTCTTCGACTGCCGCTTTTACAAGCTGTGCAACTTTGGCTGCAATATTGCCTTTTGATTTTTCTTGCAAAAAACACACCTCTTTACTTAAAGAATAACATTAAGGAGAGGTGTTCGCCTCTCCTTTACCCATAATCCATTATATATACTTTACCACACAATTTCAAAAAAATCAATAGTTTTTTGAATTTTATTTAAATGTTTTACAATTTTTTACGATTTTCAATCAACTTTCCTCAATTAATTTATAAGGTTTTCGAGTTATATATTGACAAAATACATATCAGATTTATTTATTTATTTATCCTTTATTGTTGCAAATAATTAATTTGTGTGATAGAATATAAACATATCATTCTATTATTTCAATCGGAGAGAATATGGAAACTTTAAATGGTTTAAAGTTAGAAAGAATAAGCGATACTCTTTCTGTGTATCAGCAAAAAGGTGTTTTCAGTTATGGAACCGATGCTGTTATTCTTGCAAACTTTGTTAAAGGCGAAATTGCAAAATCCTCGCCAAAATTAATGTGCGACCTTTGCAGCGGAACAGGAATAATTCCTTTTATGCTTTGTGATTATTTTCCGGAGCTTGTCGCACATGCAGTGGAGATAAATACAACTGCCTGTAAGCTCGCAGAGAAATCTTCACATTACAACAATTTTTCTTCCAGATACATTCAGTACAATGCAAATCTAAAAGAGTATAAAACTTTGTTTAATGCCGAACAATTCGATTTTTTAACCTGCAATCCTCCGTATATGACAAATAATTGCGGAAAAATGTGCCTGGAAAATTACAAGACAATCGCACGTCACGAAATACACTGCACAATAGATGACATCTTCAAAGCTGCACGATATTTGCTAAGAACCGGCGGAAACATATACATTGTATATCGCTCGGAAAGAATGGCATCCCTTTTTAGTGCCGCACAAAACAACCGTTTCCATATAAAGAAATTAACTGCGGTGATTTCAAAGAATACACCAAGCAATGTTAAGCTATTTGTATGCAAAGCACAAAAGGATGCTTCGGAGGGGCTTATACTAAACGCAGATACAGTTGAAAACCTATGTCAAAATAAATTTGTTGGAGAGTAAAAATGTCAAAAGAAAACAATCTTTCCGAGTATTACAGGAAAGCTTCGGGTGTTATCAGAATAATACGTTATTGTACGTTACTTTTATTTATTCTGTTTTTGATAACAATTATGTTTTCCTACAGAAACAGTATAACACTTGATAATCTTCAGTATCTTATGAAGTATGCTGACCTGTACAGTTCATCACAGGGAGAGGATGCTTCCGAAATTTCAATTTCCTCGAATTCCGATTCACAGTATCTTATGCTCAGGAACAATCTTTGCGTTGTTTCAAGAAATGGTGTGGATATGTACGATTTCACTAACGGAAAGTTATTCAACTACTCCTTTTCATACTCTTACCCCGCTTTTGTAAACGACGACCGCAATGTTTTAGTATACGACATTGAAGGAACCGAAATTTCCATTTTCAATTCATTTTCAAAGGTATATACTCAAAAATACCCATATAGCGTAAAGGCAGCCGCCATTAACAAAAGCGGTTTTGCTGTTGTTACCAACGAAGAATCATATCGTTCGGGAGTTATTGTATACAACGACAAGTACAAAGAAGTTTTCAGGTGGATGACTCACGACAAATATGTAACAACACTCGACATCAGCAAAGACGCATCATTTGTTGTTTGCAGTGCTGTCAATGCCGACGACGGTGGCTATGATTCAAGTATTTTATTATACAATACTATAACAGGAAAATGCGTAAATCAGCTTCGTTTGTCCGATGAATTGCCTATCAGCATCAAGTATTCACCTGATTCAAAGAGAATAATCATTATTACAGACAGTATGGTTTATTTTTACGATTCCGGTTTGCAAAAAGGTACAACCTACAAATTTAACCAGAGCAAAGTTAACGAGTTCAAAGTATTAGGTGACAAGCTGATTTTAACGCAAAACACAAGTATATCCGGAAACTCCATGTTAATATTAGGATTTGACTTTTCGGGTAACAACATTTTTTCCATTGAAACAACACTAAAGATTGACGACGTAGCAATATGCGACAATTATTTATATGCAATAGGCGAACAAAAGCTATGTGTATATGAATTTAGCGAAAACTACGAAATAAGGAATCTTGACATTCTGTTAACCGATTCACTCTATGAAAGTGTTTTAGCCGATTCAGAAAACAGGTTTATTATTACAAATTCAAAAAAAGCACAAAGAAACAGTCCACAATCAATAAGAACAGCAAAAGATAAGGAAACAAGCAATGAAAATATTGACAATAGGTGATGTTGTCGGTTCTGCTGGAACTGAGTTTCTCAAGAAGAATTTATACAACATTCAAAAAGAATACAGCATAGATATGATAATAGCAAATGGCGAAAACGCTGCAGTCGGAAACGGTCTTGACATTGACACGGCAAATGAATTATTCTCAAGCGGTGTTGACGTCATAACAAGCGGGAATCACATATGGCACAAGTACGAATTACAAAACAGAATTGACGATTTTCCAAACATTCTAAGGCCTGCAAATTACCCTCCTGAATGCCCCGGTAATTCCTATGTGATATTCAACGCCTCGAACGTTAAAGTTCTTGTAATATCCGTTCTTGGAACAGTTTACTTAGAAAGTATGACAAGTCCTTTTAATTCTGTTTCAAAAATCCTTGAGCGTGAAAAGAACAATTATGATGTATCAATTATAGACATTCATGCAGAAGCCACAAGCGAAAAAGCTGCATTTGCAAATTATTTTGCAGGAAGGGTTACTGCGGTCGTAGGTACCCACACGCACGTACAAACTGCCGATGCAAGAATCCTCAAAGGACACACAGCCTTTATAACAGACCTTGGTATGACTGGTGCATACGACTCTATTCTCGGAATTAACACCGAATGTATACTCAAAAAGTTTCTAACAAAAATGCCCGTGAGGTTTGACCAAGCAGAGGGCAAAGTCCAGTTTAATGGTGCAATAATTGACGCCGATTTTTCCTCAGGAAGGGCAAATTCAATTTGTCCTGTTTACAGAATCTATGAATAAACGCAAAAAAGTTGTCTCAAGGACAACTTTTTTTATTTTAAAGTACCCGCATAGGTAAGCGTCTGCTTTAGTGCTGACTCCTTAGGTACTCCCGAAAGACGAAGCTTATGTGCATAAGCAAGCAGTTTGGAAAAATGCTCTCCCGGAGCTATTCCATATTCCACAAGATCACTGCCTTTGACGTATGGTTTTGACATAATACTCTTATATATTTCATAGTGCTTAAGCAAATACTCAAGTGTGTCGGGTTGATTTACTTTCATTATTCTTCCCTTATCATCAGCCTGGCAAAAATATATAAGGTCCATCGGGTACAGACAACTGTCAAAAATCTTATTGGTGACCTTTGCTGCACTATTGTTTCTTGCTGCAATATTTGGCCTCATGTGAAGCTTTGTTATGTTCAGTACGTACTTTATAAGCTGATTATTATTTGTAAGTCGTTGCAAAAATGTTGCGGCAATCTTTTCCGATTCATACTCGTGTCCGTATGCGTGTATTACCCCATCACCTACCGAATAACAAACTGCTTTTCCAAAATCATGTGCAAGAGCACAGAGCATAAACCAGAATGGGTGCTGTACTTTATCCCTGTAGTTTGCCGCCTTATCAAGTGTCATCATTGTATGATTCCACACATCACCTTCGGCGTGATACACGGGGTTTTGTTCAATGCCAATTAAAGATTCAAGTTCAGGGAACCAATAGGAAAGCTGCTTGAAAGACCTGAGAACTTCAAAAAAGATTGATGGCTTTGGTGATTTTATCAATGCCTTTTTCATTTCCTCAAAAATACGCTCCCTGCTTAAGCTTGTTATATCCATTTCCCCACACAATCTCTTTGTATCAGGATGTATTTCAAAACCGAATCTCGAAGCAAACTGTGCCGCCCTCAAAACTCTTAAAGCATCTTCACCGAATGAATCATCATTTACGTGACGCAGCACTTTATTTTTTAAATCGTCAAGTCCTCCAAAGTGGTCGACAATATCGTCGGTCAAAACATCCCGCATCAGTGCATTTACTGTGAAATCACGCCTCATTGCCGCTTTTTTTGTACCGACAAAAGCATCTATATCAACCACAAAATCAGTGTGTTTATTACCAACTTTTTTTTCTTTTCTTGGGAGTGCTATATCTATATGAACCTCTTTAAGTGAAAAAATCCCAAAAGACGAGCCATATTGAATGGGTGTGCCAAATTTACTCAGAATCTCCTTAAGCTTTTCAGGTGTTATTCCGTGAATTTCTATATCAATATCATAATTATCAATTTTCAAAAGCCTATCTCTTACACATCCGCCCACATAGTATGCCCTACCACCATTTTTTTCTGCTTCGGCTGCAATACTTTGTGCAAGTTTAATTTCATTCACGTTCACGGTCACAATCACCTCCCAACAATAATATACACAACCGCAGTCATTTTACGACAACTGCGGTTTACTTTTATACAAATTAAATATCAGCAGGCACTCCTGTAACTATGTCGCCCACACCATTATAAATATACTTTGGTCTATATGGAAACTTCTTTAGTACAGACGGAGTTGTTACACCCGATAAAACAAGTACAGTTTCAATTTCCGATTCTATGCCTGCAATTATATCAGTATCCATTCTGTCGCCTACAATAACGGCGTCCTCGGGTTTTACGCCTAAAAGCTTTATTCCGGCTTTCATCATCAAGGGATTTGGTTTTCCTACATAGTACGCAAAAACACCAGTTGAAAGCTCAATGGGTGTAACAAAAGCCTTACAAGCCGGAACAATCCCCTGCTCGGAGGGGCCGGTCATATCAGGATTTGTTCCGATAAGCTTTGCACCATTATTGACAAGCTTTACTGCCCGTATTATACTGTCATAATTATAATTTCTTGTTTCACCAACCACAACATAATCGGGATTTACGTCGTTCATTGCTATACCCTTTTCGTAAAGGGCATTTGTAAGTCCGGGTTCCCCGATAACGTAAGCCGAGCATCCCGGCTTCTGATTTGCAAGAAAATCGGCAGTTGCCAACGCACTTGTATAAAAATGCGAGGGCTCAACATCCAGTCCGAGTCTTGCAAGCTTTAAGTGAAGTTCTATCGGCGAACGTTCCGAACTATTTGTCAAAAACAAAAAGTGCTTATTATTTTCCTTAAGCCATTTTACAAATTCGGCAACACCCGGAAGTATGCGATTTCCATGGTATATAACACCATCCATATCACATATAAAACCTTTTTTATTTATCGCATCAAGTATCATATTCATATTTTTATGTCCTTTTAACTATTTTCAACGAGATAAGTTGACTCAGTATCTGCAAGATGCAGTTTGACTGCGAGCGGATACTTCTCAAAAGCTCCGTTTATTGCATAACTTCCTCCACGGGCAGCATCATCAAATCCTCCCATATGCCAACGGATTGCAATAGCTTCGTCTACTTTAAGTCTCATAAACCTTTCTATTAAAAATACCGATTTTTCACCGTGACCAAATGGGAATTTATCGTCTATTGTATAATAGTTCACCTTTTCCCATTGTCCCGTTGACTCATTTTTAACGTTTCGCTGACTTATCTTATAGAACTCTGCCTTACACAAATCATGCAAAAGAGCACAAATTGCCAGCGTTTCATCGGGCTGACCGCCATTATATCGTTCAATCATAATATTATAGACATTAAGGGAGTGATCGGCAAGACCTCCTTCAAAAGCATTATGAAATTTTGAGCTTGCAGGAGCCTGAAAAAAGTCTGTTTTTTCACTTATCCAATTAAGCAATTCCTTGCTTCCTGCCCTTGTAATCGCAGCATTATAAGCTTTTATAAACTTATCTTTGACTGATTCCACTTGTATTGATTTTAACTGTTCTTCGTTCATTGTTACCTCCTGGGGTTCTGCTTTTTTTGTTTTGGTATATTCTCAAGTGAAATTATAGCCAAAAACCAATTATACTTATATTGTTTATTTACCAATCAAAATTCTTTTAAAGTTCCGGATATGGATTTACTTTAAGGTGTTCGTTCAAAAATAGTCCTTTTCTTGCTCTGTCAACAAAATCAATAATTTCTATAAAGTCTGGAAGCTTAGTACACCGGATCTAAACCAGGCACCCGTTGATCTTTTGTAATCACAAAGCTGCTCAATTTTTACAACCTCAGGACTAGGTGACATACCGCCATATTCAATATCAACTATCTTTTCAAGCAATTCTTTCTTGTATGTATACCATTCCTCAGGAGTTACCCTTGTACCATCTTCTTTTTTAAACGAGTCTGGCAGCTTACCGTAAATCGTAATATCTCTCATTTTACAAACCTCCTTTCGACAATACTATATAATCATATTTAACACAAAAACATTGACTGGTTTAAAATGATATTGTATAATAAAATCCGGAGGGGATTTTATGGGTTTTAAAGACAAAATAATGAATATATTTAGCAAAAACAATGCAAATGTTTTTCAGAGCAGAAAAATAAGTGCAAAGCTACACGACACTCACGTAAAATATGCCACGGAAAAAAGAGATGGCGTCGAAGTTATCATCGGTCGTGACGGACATTTAAACATTGTTGACAAGGACAAATTTGAGCTTGTCTTTGGAATAAACAGCATTTTTAAATTTGAAATTGACAAAATGGCAATCTGGGAATTTATGAGTCTCGATGGTGCTGTTATCACAGGATTTGATTTAAACACAAACACCGAAAGAACTGTCACTACTTATTACGACAAGCATTTAACATAATTTTAATCATCCATTTCAAGATTTATATGAAGTATATTTACGCACTCTAAAAATGCATTTGTACTCATTCCGGTAGGCAAGGAATTCTTTGCACACACTTCATTTCTCAGTTTTACACTATTTGATTTTCCCAAAAGCCCCAGTTGGTACAAATCCGCCTTTGAATATTTTTTTATATCATCGCTTTTTTCATCATCAGTATACTTGTTTAGAAGATTGTACAAGAATCCCGATTCAACGCCCTCAACGCCAATTAAATTCTGGCTTGAGGGTTTTGTTTTTCTTTCCTCTTTACCTAAAATTTCAGGAATATAAACATTAATTATTTTTGATGCATCATCAACGATATTTTTAATCTTATTACGTATTACAAAACCGGCACCATCACTGTCAGTCAGGATTATAATTCCCCTTTGTTGTGCAAGCCTTTTTATAAGTGCACACTTTTCTTTATTATTAAAAATAGAAAAACCATCTGTTGTAATAACAGTAGAATCAAGAAAAGACGAAAGTCTGATTTTATCGTACTTACCTTCTACTATCACCACTTGTTTCAATTTAAGCTTTTCCATACTCACACCATTTCTACATTATGAAATTGATATCGCCTGTCATAGCTGCAAGAACTGTATTGACTACCGATTGTGGTCTTCTGTCGCAATTCTTTTTTGCTCTTAAGGCTTCTTTTTCAGTATCGAAAAAAGCTGTGGTTTCGCACGTTGTAATTGAATTTACCCTCACACCGCTTGTTACATAAAACCCTCCGTCTTTTTTTACCATACTTGCGTAGTATTCTATGCCGTATACAATAGCTTCATAATATTTCCAAGCACAGCTTATTGCTTCTTCTCTCAAACCCTCCGGAATAAAACCCTTAAGCTCCGGCAAAATAGATCTACCCTTATCGGAAAGTCCGCATCTTCTTTTACCGTCACTTTTTATTATAAAAATCAAGTTATCTTTATTGAGTGTTTCAATGCAATCAACAAAATCGGTCATATCGACAAGACCGGTTGCAAGAACAGCCGGCTCGAGATTTCCGATTTCAATTTCATGTCCCAAATACGAAATTATAAGCATTATCAAAGCTTTAATTTCTTCTGGTCTGTTTAACATAAAAATCACCCATATGTATATTACCACATTTAACCTATCAATTCAAGTATTATTATTAAAAAAAACAAAATATGTAAAAAACAGAGCCTATATGGCTCTGTTACAGCAAAGTAAGGAAAATTACTTTTCCTCAAAAGTTTCACATTCAGTTTCTCTACAGCAGGAAGAAGAACTTGTACCTACTTCAATTTTGTCTGCATCACATTCGCCATCGTTATTATATTTACAATTTTCAGCTGTACATTCTACATCCGTACAGTTGCAAGCACCTGTGGTACAACTACAGCTATTGTATCTTGCCTCTTCTTTGCTGTCAGCGTAGCTCTGACACATTGTTTCATCGGATACAACTGCACTTTCTCCTTCAATAGTTATTTCTTCCCTTATACATCCGCCCTCTTTATTGTAGTAACACTTAGTAACTTCACAAGTTATATTTGGCATAAAAAACATCCTTTCAAAAATACTCCGAAGGAAATCCTTCTGTATTATTATAAACATAATCTTTACAGGTATTCTGTTTTTTTGCAGATAAAAATGTTTTTTTAAAAAAGCTCTTGACAAATGCCAAATATTGTGATATACTTTTAAACGTTCGGTTGGGAACGTAAAAATTTAATATTGCGGAATTGTGTAAAGGTAGCACGACAGACTCTGACTCTGTTTGTCTGGGTTCGAATCCTAGTTCCGCAGCCAGAAAAAACGACTTGTTTCGACAAGTCGTTTTTTCATCGATATAAATCTCTTGCGAGATTTTCGATATGTCATAAAATGACTCGATATGTGCTAAAGCACTCGATATGTTGCCTTGTGGCAACGAGATTTATATTATATCGAGTTTTGAGTGAAACGAAAAACATATCGATTTTACGAAGTAAATATATCGAGCAAACGAAGTTTGCATATCGACAAAAAACCTGCATCTATTATGAACTTAAAAGCCATAAAATCCGTACACAATAGCGTACGGATTTTTATTACCTATTCATTCTTTCTTAGAAACAAAAACTTTGGGATTGTATGTAGTGCAATTTGCACACCTAATGACTAACAACAAAGTTAGAATATTTCCGAAAACAACTGTATTCATTTTAAATGTTAAATCAAAACCACCAGTTCGACTGGTGGTTTTGATTGCTATAAATCTATTATCTGATATCGCCGTATGCCTTGTTGAACTCTTTGAGTTTCAAAGCTGCTGTTGACGAATGTGAAGCATAGTAAGACGAGAAGTCATGGCTCTGTGATGTAGAAAGGTACTGACCGAGGTATCTGAATGTACCGCCGGAAACATAACCGAGGTCATAAACCAAGCTGTCTTTTATGATATCTATCATTTCTTCTGAATCATCATCACGTGCAAACTTTGTCTTAAGTGATACATCATAGAATGCAGGGATAACTTCACGTGAACCAATTGCACAAAGAGCTTCGATAATATTACCTGTTCTTGTCAAATCAGATACTGTTATCGGAACAACAATAAGGTGTGCTATACCATTGGTATTTGTAGCATACTTATCTGAATCGGTAAACTTAGGCAACGGAATAATACCGAAGTTATCTTCCATCGCTCTAAAGTTTTTAGCATTACCAAGCGTACCATCCGCAAACATTGCTCTTCCTTCACGGAAAATTCCTTCAACCCTTCCTTCATACATAGGCTGACCGGTAACCTGATAGTAAACTTCGTCTGAATCCACAAGATCAAAGAACTTATCATAGATATCTACCGTTTTGGATGTATTAACTGTCAGCATCGGAATGCCATCTGCATTTTTTCTGTAAATTCTCTGTCCACCGGTGTAGAGAGCCGAAATACCATAACTCCATTCACCTGCAGCGAGACCAAACTGGTCATTATCAAAATCAATGACACCGTCACCGTTGAGGTCCTTTGCACCCTTCTTAACAATCTTTGAGAATTCCTCAAAAGTCCATTCGTTATCTCTTACCATCTGATAAGGATATTCAAGTCCCAGATCATCAAATATTCTCTTATTAAAGAACATACTTGTTGAACAAGAAAGTCTTTGTGTTGATATATCACCGTCAAGAACGTAAAGATTACCATTTATATTACATGAATCAATAATATCCTTAGACCACCAGGGCTTTTCCATATGTATTGCGTCCATCTCGTTGAAGTTTACAACTGACTTCTGAACTGCATAAGAGAATGCTGAGCTTGAGTGCGGGAAAATCAAGTCATAAGCATCATCGCCTGCAAGGATTGTGTTAAGTGCATCTGTTTCGGAAGAACCTGAAGACTCAGTTGCAACGATATTGATATTGTACATATCCTCAACTAACTTATTTCTTTTATAAACAGCATCGGCTACAATATCTGCAGTTTCTTCTTCGACATACTGGTCAGTTACAGAATTGGGACGAACCAAGATTCTGAAATCATATCCGTCGTAATCTTCCACTGCAAGATGACTTGTATAATCGTCAATTTTATACTCTGTTTGTCCATTATTCTTGTCATCACTATTACCCGCACATCCTGTCATAACAACAGAAACAATCACGAGAAGCAAAACAAGAGTTGTTACCTTTTTGAAAAACATAATAATTGTTTTCCTCCTTATTTTAATTTTATTATAAATTATACCACTAAATTTTTAATTTGTCTACGAATTTATTGAAAAAGAATTTAATTTGTTAATATTAGACAAATTAAACATCAAAATACATTCAAATTAAACAATTTAAAATTGTAAACTATCACAAAACCACACCAAGCAAGCACGGAATTTTTATTATTGATTACACACAAATCAACAGGACAAACGTTCTGCAAGATCGTAGAGGTACTCGAAGTGTGCCTTTTTCTCTGCCGCTCTTGCAAACATTGAACCCTTAAGGCTCGGCTCAATAGCAGCAAGCTCTTCAGGGGTGATTTTATTCTTGACAATTTTATCAAAAGCAAAAGCATATTCCATTTCTTCTGAAGTTATCTTTCCGTTATTGTAGCAAACAACAAGATTGTACTTACCATCTACAAGAAGTTCAACTGCTTTATCTCCCAATTGAGCTGCTATAAGTCTGTCCTTACAAGTTGGACTTCCACCTCTTTGTACATGTGTAAGTCTTGCAAATCTTGATTCAATTCCCGTTCTTTCTTCTATCTCGGTTGTAAGGCTTTCAGAGAACTTTGCTCCCATTCCCTCGGAAACAATAACAATGAAGTTTCTTCTTCCGTTTTCGTGAAGCTTTATCATATCACTGATAAGCTTTTCTTTATCAAACGGTATTTCAGGAATCGCAATGCCGGTTGAACCAACAGCTATACCACAGTCTATGGCAATATAACCTGCGTTTCTTCCCATAACCTCAACAACACTGCATCTTGCATGTGATTCGCAGGTATCTCTCAATCTGTCTACCATCTGAATAACAGTATTTTTTGCAGTATCATAGCCAATAGTATAATCTGTAGCAGATATATCATTATCAATAGTTGCAGGAACACCTATACAGGGAATATCGCATCTTGACAAATCGGTAGCACCGCGGAACGTACCATCACCGCCGATAGTTACAATACCATCAATTTTATTTTCGTGGCAGTTCTTGACGGCAAGCTCAATACCTTCCTGTGTCTTGAACTTCTCGCATCTGTCAGAATAAAGCATTGTTCCACCATGATTGAGTATGTTTGAAACGTCTCTTGTATCAAAAAGCTTCATATCATTTTCAATAAGGCCCTTGTACCCGCAATAGATACCCATAACCTCAATTCCTCTTGATATTGCTCCTCTTACAATACTTCTTATGGCAGCATTCATTCCGGGTGAATCCCCACCTGAAGTTAAAACACCAATTCTTTTGAACTCCTTTTTCATTTTAATTCCCCCACTAATTTAACATATACTTGTAATATCTTGTAACTTAACCTAACCTAGTCAGCCAAGTTCAGTTTACAATTATATATACATTTTAATAACAACATATAAACTTTATGGAAATTAAATGTAACAAAAAGAAAATTCTATTTATGAACCAATTATGATTGACATTTGTAAAAAAAAGGTGTATAATATTAAAAAAAGTAGGAGGTATTTTATAATGAAAGTATATAAAATCAAGCTTTCGACCATTGAAGATGTCAGAAAATTTGTAAACATTGTTTGTAGTTATGACGGAGAAATAGATTTAAAGTCCGGAAGATATATTGTTGATGCAAAATCAATTATGGGTATTTTCAGCCTTGATTTGTTCAATCCTATTGATATGGAAATTCACTCAGATGATTGCGAGCAAATAGTAAATGCCCTTGACGAATTCATTATAAAGGAATAATCAAAACACATTCGCGGTTTATTTTATCAAAATAAACCGCGATTTTTTCAAAAAACTATTGACATATTTTTTTCTTGATGATATACTGATTAACAACGTATTACAATTTAACCAGAGGTTATATCTATGAATTTTATCGGAAACAAAAAAGCATTTTATATATATTATGGCTTTGTCTTTACATTTTTTGACAAGGTCTTTCGTTGTTGTGCTTTTGCCGGTTAATTGCGGTATTTTAACATGAAATGAGAGACCACAGTGAATCTTTACACTGTGGTCATTTTTTTTAAAAGTTAAAAGGAGAAATTAAAATGACAGTTGGAATTGTTGGTCTTGGACTTATAGGTGCTTCACTTGCAAAAACACTCAAGAAACATACAGATTTTGCAGTTATCGGATATGACAAAAGTAAAGAAACTATGCAGAGTGCTTTGCTCGATGGTGCTATTGATAACGTTCTTGACATAGAAAATGAAAAATGCGACATTGTTCTTATTGCTTTATATCCGGATGATGTTGTTGACTTTGTGACAAAGTATGCCGAAAGTCTAAAGGACACAATAGTGATTGACTGTGCCGGAACAAAAAGCAAGGTTTGCTCTGCCCTGTTCCCGATTGCAAAGAAATATGACTTCACCTTTATAGGCGGGCATCCAATGGCAGGTATCGAAAAATCGGGGTACGATTTTTCAACCGACAGTCTGTTTGATGGTGCTTTTATGATTCTTGTACCCTCCGAAGAAACAGACAGAAAAACCATTGATTATGTAAAAATGTTTTTTATGTCGATTGGTTTTTACAGAATAACAATCACAAGTGCTTCTGAGCACGATACAATTATTTCATACACCTCTCAGCTTGCACATATCGTTTCAAGTGCGTACGTAAAAAGTCCGTCATCGACTAAAAACCTCGGTTTTTCTGCCGGAAGTTTTAAGGATATGACAAGAGTTGCTTACTTAAATGAAAATATGTGGTCACAGTTGTTTCTGGAAAACAAAAACAATCTGATAAAAGAAATTGACATACTTCAGGACAACTTATCCGAGTACAGACAAGCCCTTATTTTGCGTGACAAAGACGCACTTACCGGGTTACTTAAGAAAGGTAAAGAAATGCGAATTGCTGCTTGGACAAGTGTTGAAATAAACAACAAGGGGAAAAAGTGATGGACAGAGTAAGAATTAACACATCAAAGCCTTATGACGTTTGTATAGGAAACGGAATTTTAAAGGATTGTGCTTTACTTGTTAAAGAAATCAAAAAGCCTTGTTCGGTTGCAATTATAACAGATTCAAACGTTAATGAATTATATTCAGATACTGTCAAAAAAAGTTTTGAGCAAAACGGTTTTCGTACTGTAAAATTTGTTTTCAAAGCCGGTGAAAATTCAAAAAACATATGCGTTTTTTCGGACATTCTTGAGTTTCTGGCAGAAAACCAAATAACAAGGACAGATATAATCGTCGCTCTTGGCGGTGGAGTTGTCGGCGACATTTCGGGATTTGCAGCAGCGTGCTATCTTCGTGGTATTGATTTTATACAAATTCCAACCTCACTTCTTGCCTGTGTCGATTCTTCCGTGGGCGGAAAAACTGCTATAGACCTAAATCACGGTAAAAACCTTGCGGGAATATTTCATCAGCCAGCGCTTGTAATCTGTGACACAGATGTTTTAAAAACACTTCCCAAAGAAGAAATTGCGTGTGGTTTTGCTGAAATAATAAAGTATGCTGTCTGCTTTGACAGTGAGTTTTTTGATTTACTCGAAAAAGAAGCTTTTGACATAGGTTATGTTATAACCAAATGCGTGAAATTCAAACGTGACGTTGTTATACTTGACGAGTTTGACAATGGCAAACGAAAGTTGCTCAATTTCGGCCACACCGCTGCACATTCTATTGAAAAACACAGTTTGTACTCATTAAATCACGGTCAGGCAGTTGCTGTCGGTATGGTTATAGCATCTAAAATTGCTATCTTACTTGGAATGTTCGACAACGTTTCTCTTGACAGACTAATAAAAGTTCTTGAAAAGTATTCTCTGCCGACGACTTATGAAATTGACGTAAACTCGCTGATTGACGGAGCTTTATCAGACAAAAAGCGTGAAAGCAATAAAATAACACTTATTCTGCCAAAAAGATTGGGCGAATGTCTTGAAATTGAAAAAGACATAAGCGAGCTTGAAAACCTGTTTTCATACGGATTATCTTAAACTTTGAGAGGTATAAAGTAAATATGAATACAACCTTTGACCCACAAATGATACTTTCGGGGAAATTAAATATTATATCCTCAAAATCCGATATTCACCGTACAATAATATGTGCAAGTCTGTGTGATGAACCTACTGAAATTGAATTTTGCGGTTTATCAAAAGACATTATGGCTACACTTGGTTGTGTCAAATCACTCGGTGCGGAAACTGAGTTTTTCGACGGTAAAGTAAAGATAATTCCAAAAAAATCTTCTTTAATTCAACAGGGTGTTGTTTTCGACTGCGGAGAAAGCGGTTCAACTGCAAGATTTCTCTTGCCGATAGCAAGTCTTGTTTGCAAGGGTGCTTTATTTATCGGGGAAGGACGTCTGCCAAACAGACCATTTTCCGAGTTGTGCAATTCATTGTCCGAACACGGAGCGGTTTTCTCAGACAATAAATTACCCATAACCATCACTTCCAACGTCAAAAGTACAGGAGATTTTAAAATCTCCGGAAATGTCAGCTCACAGTATATAAGTGGTCTTTTACTTATGCTTCCGCTTTTAAAAGACGGCGGAAAGGTTATAGTCACAACGCCTCTTGAATCAAAGGGTTATGTTGATATGACGTTAAAAACAATGTCAGCGTTTGGTGTAGATGTTGAAGTTGACGGCAATATTTTTACAGTGAAACCAGGACAAAAATACACTTCACCAGGCAAAATCAAAGCACAGGGAGATTGGTCTTCCGCTGCTTTCTGGTTATGTGCCGACGCACTTGGTGCAAACATTACCCTCTCGGGTCTTGACGAAACCTGCCCTCAGGGAGACAGAGAAATAGTGGAAATTCTTAAAAGATTCGGTGCAAAAAAGATTGTTACCAAAGATGGTATTTCATTTGAAGCAACAAGATTACACGGCATCGAAATAGATGCACATAACATTCCCGACCTTGTTCCTATCCTCTCAGTTGTGGCGGCAGGTGCAAAAGGAACTACAACAATTTATGGAGCCTCAAGATTAAAACTCAAAGAAAGCGACAGACTTGAAACAACACGTGAAATGCTGCATTGTCTTGGTGCAGATATAACTAAAACCGACGATTCACTTATTATTAACGGTAGCGGCAGACTAAACGGTGGTATTGTCAATGGTCACAACGACCACAGAATTGTTATGTCAGCAGCGATAGCATCTTTAATATGCAAAAAACAGGTCATTATCGAAGGTTCACGGGCAGTTGAAAAATCCTACACTACTTTTTTTTCTGATTTTGACTATCTTACTATGAAAGGATAATTATAAAAATGAACACTTTCGGAAACAAAATCAAAGTTACGATATTTGGTCAATCTCATTCCGATGCTATAGGAGTTACTATTGATGGTTTACCCTCAGGATTTGAAATTGATATGCAATATGTAAACAAGTTTATGGCAAGGCGTTCGTCGGTATCAAAAAGCTATGCGACACCCAGAAAGGAAGCAGACATCCCCGAGTTTATTTCAGGTTTATATAACGGCAAAACCGCCGGGTGTCCCCTTACGGCAATTATAAGAAACACAGATATTAGATCAAAGGACTATTCCACTCTCTCGGTAACGCCAAGACCATCTCATGTTGACTTTCCTGCAAAAGTGAAATTCGGCTATAGCTATGACGTACGTGGTTCGGGTCAGTTTTCAGGAAGAATGACTGCTCCTTTATGTCTTGCAGGTGCAGTAATTATGCAGATTCTGGAGCAGAAAGGCATACACATCGGTGCACACGTTTCTTCAATAGGAAATGTGCGTGATGACAAATTTGATTTATGTGATGTTGACTCAGGCCTCCTATCCTTACTAAAGCAAAAAGAGTTTCCCGTTATAAACGATGCTTGCAAAGATACAATGATAGATGAAATTTTAAAAGCAGCAAAAGAGCTTGATTCTATAGGCGGTATAGTTGAGTGTGCTGCAGTCGGACTTAACGCAGGTGTCGGAGAGCCAATGTTTGAGGGTATTGAAAATGTCATTTCAAGCACTGTTTTTGCAATTCCCGCTGTAAGAGGTATCGAATTCGGTCTTGGCTTTGAAAGTGCTTTCCTTAACGGAAGTAAAAACAATGACAGTTATTACACCGATGGAAAAACCATCAAAACAAAAACCAACAATTCCGGTGGAATTATCGGTGGTATGACAACTGGCATGCCTATTGTTTTCAGAGTAGCTTTCAAACCTACCCCGTCAATAGCAAAGAAACAGGAAACTGTAAATCTTGATAAAATGGAAAATACATCATTTGAAATCAAAGGTCGTCACGACCCATGTATCGTACCAAGAGCCGTACCTTGTGTTGAAGCCGCTTGTGCCCTTGCTCTTGCACAATTTTATTTATAAACGGAGATTATCACTATGGAACTTGAAAACATCAGACGAGAAATAAATAACATTGACGACGCACTTGTGGATTTATTCAAAAAACGTATGAATTGTTCTGCAATGGTGGCAGAATACAAAAAGCAAAATTCAAAGGCAATTTTTGACAAATCCCGTGAACGTTCAATAGTTGCAAGGTTGACAGAAGACTGTGACGAGCAGACCGCCTGCTACATAAATGCTTTATACAACACCATTTTTGAAGTAAGTCGTTCTCTGCAAAGCAGTATGATTTACTCGAATTCTGACCTGATGCAAAGAATCGCAAATGCAAAAAGCAGTACAAGCGAGTTTTTACCGACATCGCCGAAAGTTGCCTGTCAGGGGGTTGAGGGTGCATATTCTACACAGGCTTGTGACAGACTTTTCCCAAGAGGAAATATTGTTTATTCAGACATTTTTGAAAATGTTTTTGAAAAAGTTATAAGCGGTCAGTGTGATTATGGCATATTGCCTCTAGAAAACAGTCTTCATGGCTCTGTGTGGCAGGTATATGATTTACTTAAAAAATATCAGAACAAAGTATACATTGTAAAGAGTGTAAAAATACCCATTCATCACGTTCTAGTTGCAAAACCCGGTGTTAAAAAGCAAGATATTAGGCAAGTCTATTCTCACCAGCAGGCAATCGGTCAATGCAGTCACTTTTTATCTGAAAATCCCCAGATAAATGTAAATATCAGTACAAACACCGCTCTTGCTGCAAAGTTTATTTCTGAAAGTGACAATCCTGAAATTGCGGCTATTTCTTCTGCCGAATGTGCCGAGCTTTACGGGCTTGAAATAATTGACAGAGATATACAGAACAGCGACAACAATCACACAAGATTTATATGCATTTCCAGCAAAATGGAAATATATCCTTCTTCCACAAAGCTTTCTGTAATGTTCTCTGTACCCCACAGACCCGGTGGGCTTTTCAGTATTCTTGCAAGGTTCAACATTCTCGGAATAAGTCTTACAAAACTTGAGAGCAGACCTATTGAAGGACGTGATTTTGAATTTTTATTTTATGCTGAAATGGATTTGAACGGACTATCACCCGACTTACTTTCATTTTTAAGCGAGCTCGATTCAAAACCCGAAGAATTTGTCTTTTTAGGTAATTATTCTGAAGTGTGATTCTGGTGCAGGAAAGGAAATTTTTATGATTCAGTTTGGTTTATGCGGAAGAACCTTGAAACACAGTTATTCCAAAATAATACATTCGTACCTTGGCAACGACAACTACGAGCTTATAAACCTTGAACGAGATGAATTCTATGAGCTTATGGAATCAAAGGCTTTTAAAGCCTTGAACGTCACTATACCTTACAAAATTGATGCCTACAATTTATGCGATGTTGTTTCAAACGAAGCCAAGATTATAGGATGTGTAAACACTGTTGTAAACAGAGACGGTATTCTGTATGGTTACAACACGGATTTTTTTGGTTTTGAATATATGTTAAAGCGTTCCGGAATATCCTTAAAAGACAAAAATATAGTGATTCTCGGAAGTGGTGGTACTTCTCTTACTGCAACTGCCGTTGCAAAAAGCCACGGTGCAAAATCTATTACAACTGTCTCACGTTCCGGCAAGATAAATTACAACAATGTTTACGAGCTTACCAACACTCAGGTTATTATAAATACAACACCGGTTGGTATGTATCCCGACAATCAGCGAAGTCCTGTTGACATTACAAAATTCACTTACTTAACCGATGTTATTGATGTCATTTACAATCCCATAAAAACAAAATTAATAGCAACTGCTGATGAAAACTCTATAAGGTGTACAAGTGGTCTTAGTATGCTTGTCGCACAAGCTGTAAGGGCCGACGAGTTATTCTTTGGCAAAAAGAATGGTGACGATATTATTGAAGACGTTATAAGCAAGTGTATAATGAAAACATCAAACATTGTACTTGTTGGTATGCCGGGATGCGGAAAGACAACCGTCGGAAAAATTTTATCCCAAAAAACCGGAAAACTTTGTTTTGACACTGATGATTTTGTGGAAAAATGTGGTATGCCCATCCCCGAAATTTTCGAAAAATTCGGTGAGGAAAACTTTCGTGAGAAAGAAACTCAGGCAGTTAAAATGCTTTGTTCTATGTCTGAAAAAATTATTTCAACAGGCGGCGGAAGTATTCTTAAAAAGGAAAACATTGACTATATGCGTCAGAACGGAATAATTGTATACATCAGGCGTGAGCTTGATAAGCTCAGTACCGATGGACGTCCATTATCCGCCGGCGGCACAGAAAAGCTTGAAAGAATATACAAAACAAGACAGCCTCTTTATGAAAAATATTCCGACATTAGTGTAGACATTGACGAAAATCCCGAAAAATGTGCACAAAAAATTCTCACCCTTATTCCCGAATTTATAAAGAACAATTACACTACAAGGAGCAGTGACAAAATATGATTATAACTGTTATAAATGGTCCAAACTTAAATATGTTAGGTATACGTGAAAAAGATATTTACGGCATGGGTACTTATGATGAGCTCTGCTCTATGATAGAGGAAAGTGCAAAGAAGCTTAACATCGATATCGAAATATACCAGTCCAACCACGAGGGTGATATTGTCGACAAAATTCAGAGTTGCTACGGAAAAAGCAACGGTATAATAATTAACCCTGCAGCCTACACCCACACAAGCGTTGCAATTCTTGATGCAATAAAGGCGGTAAACATTCCAACCGTTGAAGTACACATATCAGACGTTGACAAAAGAGAGGATTTCAGAAAAATGTCCTATGTACGTTCTGCTTGTGTCAAAACAATCAAGGGCGAGGGATTTGAAGGTTACATACACGCTCTTGAATTTCTCAGCAAATTTTAAATTTGATTGTTTCTCATTGACAAGACAGTTTTTTTATGGTATCCTTTTTTAATAAGATGATACAATGATTATAGTAGTCTAACGGAGGTTTTATTTTATGAAAGTAATGCTTTTACAGGACGTTAAAAGTCAGGGCAAAAAAGGTGATCTTATAAACGTTTCTGATGGATATGCCAGAAATTTTCTTTTCCCAAAAAAGCTTGCAGTTGAGGCTGATGCTAAAATTTTAAGTGAAATCAAAAGCAAAGAACAAGCAAGAAAACATCACGAAGAAATGGAAAGACAGGCAGCTCTCGAAACAGCTAAAAAGCTTGAGGGTATTGTTGTTAAAATTTATGCAACTGCCGGTAGTGACGGAAAGTTCTTTGGTTCTGTAACCTCAAAGGAAATTGCAGAAGAGCTTGCAAAACAGTCCGGAATTGAAGTTGACAAAAGAAAAATTGTAGCACCCGATGCATTTAAATCATTTGGCACATACACTGTCGACGTTAAACTGTATCCCGAAATTATCGGAAAGTTAAACGTACTAATTGCAAGTAAGGATTGATAAAGATGGCTGACTTATACACGTCAGATGAAGTTTTAAGAAAAATGCCCTACTCTCTTGAGGCGGAGCAGTCTGTTCTTGGCACAATTATTCTTGACCCTGACAAAATCCGTGAAGTAGCAAATTCGTTGCGTTCGGAGGAATTTTACCTCGAGCAGCACAGAGTTATTTACGAGGCTATGAGAGAGTTATTTATCTCAAGCAGCACCATTGACGTAATTACTCTTGTGGACGAACTTGTCAAAAGCGGAACATATGATGATGCGGGAGGAAAAAACTATGTTTCCCTCCTTGCTCAGTCTGTGCCGTCAATTTCAAATCTTAATGATTACATCAAGATAATACGCGAAAAAGCTCTTTTAAGAAGGCTTATTGAGGCTTCAAACGAAATAAGTCAGATGGCTTACAGTGCCGAGGGCGATACCGAAACTATTCTTGACCGTTCCGAACAGTTGATTTTTGATATAGCCGACAAAAATGAAACAAAGGGTTTTTCCCACATCAAAGATGTTATCCTTGCAAATTATCAGCATCTTGATGAGCTTATAAAAAACGGCGAGGCTGCACTTGGTACTCCAACTTATTTTACAGACATCGACAAGTTTCTTGTCGGAATGGGAAAAGGAGATTTAATCCTTGTAGGTGCAAGACCCGGTATGGGTAAAACAAGTTTTTGTCTTAATATAGCGTCTCAGGTTGCCCTTAAAACAAAAAAATCCGTTGCCGTTTTCTCTCTTGAAATGTCCTGCGAACAGCTTGTTTCAAGAATGTTATCCTCGGAAGCTCTTATAGACAGTTACAAAATGAGAAAAGGTGACCTGTCCGAAGATGACTGGGTTAAACTCGCAAGAGCATCAAGTGTGCTTTCACAAGCGGACATTCTCATTGATGATACCTCGGGTATTTCCGTAACGGGTATGAAAGCAAAGCTTAGACGAGTCAAAAACTTAGGACTTGTTGTAATTGACTACTTACAGCTCATGCAATCCGACAGAAGAAACGACAACAGAGTTCAGGAAGTTGCGGAAATTTCAAGAGCACTCAAACTTATGGCAAAGGATTTGCAGGTACCGGTTATAACCTGTGCCCAGCTTTCAAGAGGTCCTGAGAGCAGAACTGACAAAACTCCTATGCTTTCGGATTTGAGAGATTCGGGTGCCATCGAGCAGGATGCTGACACAGTTATGTTTTTATATCGTGATGATTATTACAAAAATGACCCTGAAAAGCAAAATCTTGCTGAATGTATAATCGCCAAAAACCGTCATGGTTCAACCGGTAAAGTTCAACTTGGCTGGTTTGGACAATACACTAAATTTACATCTCTTGATTCAACTCATGAATAACAACAGTATTTACAAGTATTCTCAAAAAATCAACAGGACAATAAAAGAGTTTTCTCTTTTGGAAAATGAAGCAAAGGTTCTTGTTGCATTATCAGGCGGTGCAGATTCCTGCACCTTGCTTGTTTTACTCAAATCTATAGAAAAACAGTATAATATTTCAATTTCTGCAATACACATAAATCATAAGATTAGGCAAGGTGAAGCCGACAGAGACCAAGCATTTTCAAGGAATTTATGCAAAAAGCTTGGTGTTGAGTTTTTTGAGGAAAATGTAAATATCCCCGAAATTGCAAAAAGCAAAAATCAATCCATCGAGCTTTGTGCACGTGAACAAAGATACGAAATTTTTAAAAGAGTTGCAAGGCAAAACAATTTTAATTACGTTGCTCTTGCCCACACCGCCTCGGACAATGCTGAGACTATTATTTTTAATCTTTGCAGAGGGTCTTCTCTTAAAGGTCTTTGCGGAATTCCTCCAAAAAGATTATTATGTGACAACATAAGTATAATACGTCCGTTAATTGAGTTTTCAAGAGCCGATGTTGAAAAAGTTTTATCTATTATTAACCAAGATTACGTTACTGATTCCAGTAATTTTTCAGACGATTACACAAGAAATAACATACGTCACAACATTATTCCACTGCTTAAAGAAATTAATCCGTCACTTGAGACAACTTTACTTTCTACATCCAATTTGTTAAGAAGTGACAGTGAGTTTTTAGAAAGTTATGCAAATGAAAACACCTGTCTTGAATTAAGCAAACTCTTAAAACTTGACAAAAGCATACTTACGCGAGTTTTACGCAATCTTTACAACAAAACGTATGGGCAATCCTTAGAATACGTACACGTAAAAGCTATTGCGAGCCAAATTGAAAAATCAAAAGGTGCTTTATCTTTTTATTCAAGAATTTCTCTTCCCCAAAAAACAAGTGCATTAATAGAAAATGGGAAATTGAAGTTTGAAAACGACGATAATGTATATAATAAAATAGAGTTCTCTTTTCCTCTAGAACAAGGTGTGAATTTTATACCCGGAACACATTTTGCACTATTCTGTGATTTTTCAGGAAAGGATCCGGGAAAAGATAAACTGCAAAATAATAAAAATGTTTACAAAAAATACAACACAGTGTATATATATACTGATAAACTAAATAGTGAACTTTTTGTTTCACCGAGAAATGATGGTGATGTGTTTTTTTATCGTGGTATGCACAGACGTGTCAAGTCACTTTTTAACAAATCAGGGTTGTCTGTGAGATTTAGAAATCTTCTTCCCTTTGTTAAAGTCGGCGACGAAATAGTTTATATTCCAATGATTGGTATTGGAGATAATTTTTCAAAGCCGGATGCTAATAAAAAAACTGTATGTCTATCGTTCTATATCTGTAATTTACTTGAGGAGTGATTATTACTAAATGAAAAACAATGCAAAAATCATTATTTTTTATATAGCCTTAATTTTCTGTATTCTTATTGCAGCTTCAACGCTTTTATCACAACCAAGCTCCGAAAAACTAACATACAGCGATGTTGTTGATATGTTCAACAACCAGCAGGTTTCAAGCTTTGTTATTACAGAAAGCAACGATTTAATACTTGAAGCAACAGACGGGAAACAGTATACAATAAAGCTCAGAAGTCTTGAAATTTTTGAAAGAGATTTGAAACAGACAATTCTTGAGCAGCAAAAGCAGGGTATCATTACCGATTACCACTATGTTGAGCCGACTGAAATTCCGTGGTGGGTAAGTTTCCTTCCCTATGTCGTAATAATTGTTCTGTTTATAGTTCTCTGGATATACGTTATGAATCAGGCTGCCGGAGGAAAAGGCAGCAAAATCAACTCCTTTGGCCGTTCTCGTGCAAAACTTGCTTCTAGTGAGAAAAATAAGGTTACGTTTGATGATGTTGCTGGTGCTGACGAAGAAAAAGAAGAATTGATGGAGGTTGTTGAATTTTTAAAGAACTCCAAGCGTTACATCGACCTCGGTGCAAAAATCCCGAGAGGTGTATTGCTTGTAGGCCCTCCCGGTACGGGTAAAACTTTACTTGCAAAGGCTGTCGCAGGCGAAGCTAATGTGCCATTCTACTCCATATCAGGCTCTGATTTCGTTGAAATGTATGTTGGTGTCGGTGCTTCAAGAGTCCGTGACCTTTTTGATACAGCAAAGAAAAACAGCCATGCAATTATATTTATTGACGAAATTGATGCGGTTGGCCGTCACAGAGGTGCAGGCTTTGGTGGTGGTCACGATGAACGTGAACAGACTTTAAACCAATTGCTTGTTGAAATGGATGGTTTTGGAAAACACGACGGTATTATAGTTATTGCCGCAACAAACCGCCCTGACATACTCGACCCTGCACTTTTACGTCCAGGTCGATTTGATAGACAGGTTACCATAAATTACCCTGACCTCAAGGGTAGAACTGACATTTTGAAGGTACATGCAAAAGGTAAGCCCTTTGAAGACAGTGTTGACCTTGAAAAAGTTGCACAGGCAACAGTCGGTTTTACTGGTGCAGACCTTGCAAATCTTCTTAATGAAGCAGCTTTACTTGCTGCCCGCAAGCACAAGTATCTTATAGGAATGAAGGATATAGAAGAAGCTTCGCTTAAAATTATGGTGGGTACTCAGAAAAAGTCTCACCGCTTTAAGCCTGAGGAAAAGAAGAAGACAGCTTATCACGAAGCCGGTCACGCAGTTCTCGCACATCTTCTTCCATCGGTAGACCCTGTTCGCCAAATTTCAATCATACCCAGCGGAAGAGCTCTTGGTTATACATTAACTGTTCCGCTTGAAGACAAATTCAGCGTTTACAAAAAAGGTCTTAAGGAAGAAATAACTATGATTCTCGGCGGACGTGTTGCTGAAAAAGTATTCTTTGATGACATTTCCGGCGGTGCTTCCAACGACATTCAGAGAGCCACTCAAATTGCAAGAAATATGGTTACCCGTTATGGTATGAGTGATGAATTAGGACCTATTGCATTTGCATCCGAACGCTCTAATGATGAAATATTCCTTGGCCGTGATTTTAACAACACGAAGAATTATTCTGAAGAAACTGCTTTCAAAATTGATGAGGAAATTAAGAAAATCATCGATTCTGCTTATACCGACGCTGAACGCATTATTCTCGAAAACAAGGAAAAGCTTATTACAACTGCAGACTATCTTATTCTTCACGAAACCATGGACGAAGAACAGTTTAAGTTCCTTATGGATACAAATCCAACGCCTTCAATAGAGGAAATTGCTCAAATTGCTCTGGATAAACAGGAATGCAGTGACAAGCAAAATCAGACAAAGGCAGAAGAAAAAGCTAAGGAACAAAATCAGGACAACAACTGTGATGACAAGTCCAATGACTCAGACGACTCAGCAAATGAATCCGGGCTAAGCAAAAAATTTTCCGTAAAGCCTAAAAATGAAAGTAATACTGCAAGTTCCGACGGTGTCGACGATACGCAAAACCGATAATTACTACGGTGCCGGATTTCCGGCACCTATTTTTATAAGGACGGATTTATGTTTAACAAATTAAAACCGGGTATTCCACCCAAGGTTGTCACAATCCACGATTTATCATGCTTTGGTAGATGTGCCCAGACCGTTATAGTTCCCGTTTTATCAATTATGAAAGTTCAGGCTCTTCCATTGCCTACTGCCCTGCTTTCAACGCATACGGGTGGATTTGAAAACTTCACATTCTTTGATTTATCAGATGAGATGGACAAAATTACTCATCACTGGAAAGAAACAAATATAGTTTTTGATGGTGTCTATTCAGGTTTCCTTGCAAGCGAAGGACAAATCGAGAAGGTTTTGAAATTTGCAGAGGACTGCAAAAAGCAAAATCCAAGCTGTCTCTTTCTTGCAGATCCTGTTATGGGTGACAATGGTGAAAAATACAAGACATATACAAACGAGATGTGTCTGCTTACCAAAAATCTCGTAAAAAAAGCTGATATTATTACCCCAAATCTGACCGAAGCTTGTATCCTGACAGATACACCCTACAGCCGTATTCACTCAAGCGACGATATAAAGCATATCCTTGCGAAACTAAGGAAAATAACCGATGCTAAAATCATAATTACCGGTTTATATGGCAAAAACATATTTTCCAAGAAGACCGTTGGCTGTGCATACTTTGACGACAAGGGAAAATACAAGCAGTGTTTCAGTACATATATCGGTGCCGATTATCCGGGTACCGGCGATGTATTTGCATCCGTTGCACTTGCTCAGATTTTGTATGGTAATAGTATCGACACGGCAGTGAAAAAAGCCGAAAAATTTGTAAACATCTGTACTCACAATTCATTTAAACTGGGTACTCCCATACGTGAAGGACTTGTCCTTGAAACTGTAATTGACAAACTTGTATAACGTTCATATAATGACTTAAAAGGAGTGTTTTTATGGCTATTATTTCACCTGAAGCTTTCTCTAAAAATGTGTTTGAGCTTATCGGCAAACGATGGGCATTAATCGGTGCTTACGACAAAAACAAAGAGCCTGTTAAATACAACGCTATGACTGCAAGTTGGGGCGGTATGGGCGTTTTATGGGGCAAAAATGTATTTTGGTGTTTTATACGACCTCAGAGATACACAAAAGAATTTATTGAGAACTCAAATTATATTACACTTTCATTTTTTGATGAAAAATACCGAGAAGCTTTAAATATATGTGGCAGAGTTTCAGGACGAGATTATGACAAACTGACAAAAGCAAACCTTACGCCTGTAGTTTCAAATGATGGCGTTTTATCATTTGAGGAATCTGATATTACTATCGTCGGCAAGAAGTTATACAAGGGCAAAATTTCTCCCGAAGGTTTTATTGACAACAAGTTTATCGACACTTTTTATCCACAAAGAGATTTTCACGATGTCTATGTTTGTGAAATTGTTAAAATACAGACAAAATAGTTTTTTATATTTGTGAAAAGCATATAAATTTTTCTTAAATTTAAGTAAAAATTCTACATTTATTATTGATTTTATTACCTTGATATGATATGATTTACTCATATCATATTATTTTTGGTGTCTTTAGACGTGGAAATAACCCCCCGGTTCTACCGGGGGCAAAAACGAGCGGAGCTACAATAAAAAGGGCGAGCTTTAAGCAAGCCCGAATATAGAAAAAGTAATAACCTCCAAGTAAAATGTAAGTGGCTTAACATCGTGTTACATAATACAAGGAGTTTAAAAATATGTTAGAAAAGAATGATATCAGAAGTACGGCACACTCAA
>JAZQVQ010000170.1:0-1820 GCA_045631825.1 Eubacteriales bacterium
TGCACAAGTCCGTAAAAAACGGACACTTGAAAAAAACACCCTCCTATGGTAGAATAGAGATATCTACCATAGGAGGAATTTTTATGCCTAGAACATACCGCCATATAGAACAATATGCAGAAGAGATACTACGTTTAAAAGCGGAAGGAAAAACGAGAGCAGAAATAGGGACTAAGTTAGGCTTCAGTAAAGAACAAATACACAATTTCATTTCTCGATACAATGAAAGACAACGAAAGATATTGGCAGGAATAACTATCCAAAAGAGAGGAAGACCAGCAAAGGACAGCGTTGTACCCGAGGAAGATAAGCTTGCCGATCTTCGCTACAAGCTGGCGCGGAAGGATGCTCGAATCAAACAATTAGAGATGGAAAACAAACTGATGCGGGATTTTCTCTCGCTCACAGAAAGGAAGTGAGGACTAGTGTAAAGTATATGGTGATCTATCGTCACAAGGATAAGTATTCAATCAGCGAGATGTGCCGGTTCTTTGAGGTATCGAGAAGCGGTTACTATGACTATGTCAAGAGAATGGACGTCCCCGCATGGGATCTTCCGCTTGCCGAGAAGATCCGGGAGTGTCAGGAGCATAGCCATAGCACTTATGGTTACCGTAGAGTGCATATATGGCTTGAAAGACAAGGAATACGTAAGAATCCCAAGACCATTCTGCGTGTTATGCAGAAGTACAATTTGCTGTCAGAGGTCAAACGAAAGAAGTACCGCAACTATACCAATGGTTTGTATAAGTATCCCAATCACTTGGCGCAAGATTTCAAAGCAGAGCGTCCTAATCAAAAGTGGGTAACGGATATATCGTATATCAAGACCGGACAAGGCGTTCTGTATCTCTCTGTTATTCGCGATCTCTATGACAACAGCATTGTTGCCTATAAGACGGGTACAGAACAGAATGTTAACCTCGTTCTCTCTACCATCAGAGCTGCCAAAAGAAAGGAAAAGGTCACCGGGAGCTTGCACCTCCACAGTGACCAAGGCTTTCAGTACACTTCACACGCGTATTATAGCCTAACTAAATCATACCACATTACGCCGTCAATGTCAAGTAGGGGAAACCCATATGATAACGCTATGGCCGAAAATTTTTTCTCGATCCTCAAAACTGAGTGCATTTATCGTACAAAGCTTCGCACCTTTGAGGAGGCGCGCCGCCTCATAAGTGCATACATTCAGTTCTACAACAACGAACGTATTCAACTCAAAACAAAACTGACACCACTCGAAAAGCGATGTCAGTTCGTTGCCTAAATTTTATTGCTTTCTACCTCAGGGGTGTTTTTTGTGCTGTCCGTACAAATTGGGGCAGTTCACAAAGCCGCGGCGGGGAGGCTCTTTTGCCCTCGAAACAGCGGTTATTTTGTCGAATCTGCACAACCCGTCTACGCCAAACTTATGCCAAACTGCCAACAAATCCAAACCGTAAAAACTTTCCAAAACCCCCTTGACAATTCGTGCTTGAAGTGCTATAATATGCGAGCACTGAACGAGAGGCGCCGCGAAGACCTTCAAATGAAAGCGAGCGAGCCCCGGACGGAGCCCCGAGATCACGAAAAAGTTTTAAAAAAACTTTTCAAAAACCTCTTGACAAACGCAAGAGAATGTGATATGATAATCGGGTCGCGTTGCGAAAGGTTGAAACCTCGCAAAGGACCTCGAAAGAATCACAAAAAAGTTTAAAAAACTTTTGTAAAACCTCTTGACAAAATCAAGAAGATGTGATATAATAGTCGGGCGCTTCTGCAAGATGAGTCAACGGTCCGGTTCGAAAGAACCGCGAAAAAATTGAAAAAAACTTTTC
>JAZQVQ010000171.1:0-4525 GCA_045631825.1 Eubacteriales bacterium
ACATCTCCTTTATGCAACTTTTAATTCATTAAGCCAATTATATACAACTTTTTTACAGTTGTCACTAGGGTATAAATTGGCTCTATTGGATTCGTCGCAGTAAAATTGATTTACACTACCCATCTTAACATCTGTGATTTCGCAGGTTGCATAAGGTACCCCGTCTTTGTAGATAAACACAAGGATATAATTCTCATTCAGTTTATCCATGTAGTTCATGCGGATAATGCACTGATGTAATTTCTCTGCCTGTGTAACCCACTCCTGTGTAGTTGTAGGAACGAAAAGATTGTATCTGCCGATACGTTTCTGCTTACCCGCAAACTTGCCGATACGCTTAAGATACTCCTTAAGCTGTTTTTCGGCACGCTGAGCATCTTCCATGCGTTTCTTATTTGCGTACTGTTCCTTAACCATTTCTGCACGTTTGGTGAAGTTTTTAGGGTATTTCCAGTAAGGGTCGTTGATATCCTTGCCGATATACTCTGCCTTCTCCAAGTAATCGTGATAGTCTGCTCCGAAGTCGTAGGTGTCATATCCCCCTTCAATAATTCCGTCAGCCCAATCTGCCATTTCGACATTCACTTTATGCCCCATGATACGTGAAATGCGTTTCACATTTTTGAACGTTTCAAATCCGTATTTTAAGATGTAGTTAAGGTCGGTAATTCCATAGTCCGCACCCTGATTGTTGTACATGAACTTGTAAAGCACTTTCAGTCTGTTCTTATCGAGCTTGAAGAATGATTTAGTGAAGCACACTTTCACATAGCCCAAGGACAAAGGCAGTTCAATTTCCGGGTGTTCTTTCCATACACGCAATACATCAAGCATTCCCTTTTTTGAATGGAGCCCCTTCCATTTGTTTACAACGTACTTAAAGTCAGGATACTTGCGGTAAATAATTTCAGCGTCATGTTCATTGAAACTGAAAGAGTCAAGATTCACATTCTGCTTGGTCTTTGCGTAATGTTCGTATCCTATCGGTTTATTCTTCTGTGCAGAATAATTGTAGTACGAATAATACTCCTGCGGAAACTCAACATAATAGCCCGAGTAGATGTTGAAATAAAGGTTCCGGCAAAATTGATCACCATTTTCGTATGTCTTAAGACAGTCGAACTCACACCACAATTTAAGCTTGTGGTCTTGGTCATAGCCTTTTCCCCGGGCATTGGTTATAAGTACAAGATTGCCCCGCTTGTCGTATTCAAAGCGGTCTTCAAATATTGGTTTATGCATAGAAAAAACTCCTTTAAGGCGGAAAACTCCGCCCCACGTAAAATATGACTTTTAGTCAAAATCAAATTCAAGTTGGTCCAGAAGAGCAAGTTTCTTCTTGAATGAAGGAGATTTTACCTTGCTCATAAGTTCCTTTGCTTCCTGAACTTCATGAACTTCGAGAAAATATTCTCTCGCCCAATGAAATACTTTTTCATCGGGAATTGCCCCGTTCTTGCCATTCAATTCTTTTCTTGCCATATCGGTGATGTATTCCACACATTTATCCATAGCGGATGCTGAATACTTATCACGCAAAGCAGCGTCAAAGGCTAACTGTTCTTCAAGATAGTCTTGAATAATTTTTTTCATAACTTACCCCCGTTCAAAAAGAAATCAGCAATTTTTTCCACACCTGTTTCATGGTCAATGATTAAATCCCACTTGCCTGCATTTTTAATGGCTTCATCTAAAGTGTTGTAACTATTACTTGACCAACCCGACAATGTTCCGAAATTTGCAAGTACAAATGCTCTGACTTCAAATCTTTTCATAGTTTGCTCGCTCCTTTGTTATTTTCAATGAGTTTGTCAACATCGGTGCGAAGTTCACAAACCTGTCTTGCTAAGGCTGAACATATGTTTGTGAGCCTTGCAATAAGTTCCGATTGTTCCTGAAGTCTGTCTGACATACTGTCGATAATTTTTATCAATTCTTCTTCCATAAGTTCCCCCTTTTAAGCAGAATAAGATTCGATGATACCGAAGAATGCATTTTGAGCAGTTTCGATATCCTTGTAAAAAGTGTGTTTCACTTTCTCGCCATTTCTTTTGTAAACTGTTACGCATTTACCGCAGACAGAAAATATTTTACTGCCAGCATTGAAAGTCATGTGATAAGGCATAAGCAACCCCCATTTATGCTTTTAGGAAAAGCACTAAACCGTCAAAGAACTTTTGCAGGAAGTTCAAGCGATAACCGCGATTACCTTTGATTTTGTAATCGCGACCATGTTTCCACGCATAATCAATAATGATTGATATGCAGATTGCCAATAACAAACAAGTGAATGAAATCCAATCTAAAAGAATGTCTTTCATAGTTACCCCCATATACGTGTAATACACACGTGATATTATATACCCCCGCCTTTAAGCGGAAAAGTCTCTCAAAATAACTGCCCCCCCCTTTATGCAAAAAAGTCTTGCAGAAAATTGTGTGGGGGGGGGGGAGTAGTTTAAATATTGCTTTCCAAAAAATGGTTTAACATTGACCAATCAGATTTATCAAGTTCGTTAAGATCAAATTGACAACAGAACGGAGCCCAAATCTCACCGTTTCTATTAACAGCCAAAACCGCAACAAAATTAACATCACGCCAATCTTGAGTGTAGCACACGATAGCACGATTTTTGTTTTTTGAATACTCAATAACGTATTTTACTTCGTCATACATTGAACCCAAAATGTGAAATCTTGTTCCTTTATCAAACATAATTTACTCCGTTTGTGTAACACACTTGCTACACGCTTTTAATGTTCAGTTGATTTATCCTTTCTCTCAACCTTATATATATATTATACCATTTTATACCTATGCTGTCAATAGGCAGGTATTTGCCGATTGTAAGTGTGTCACACGTGTGAGTCCAGGTTGTTTGAGAATGATAGGTCTAAGTCCAGTACGTTGCTGCATAAACGGATTGTTATAACCACTACATGAATGACGGGTAAAAATCGGCTTGGAGTCCAGAGCTTCAACCACTACACAAATATATAGTTACTGTATCTGCCTTTGGACAAAAAAAATCCCTAGGAAAATTCCTAGGGATAAACTTTTTTAAATCAAGCGGATTTTAGAAAGATTGTGCAAAGTCTTTTAAGGCGTCAGCAATAGCCTTTTTTTGTTCTTTGGTGGTGTCGTTGCCAAAGATCAAGGCGATGCGGTTTGTGAATGTTTCTACAGTTTTCTTGAAGTTCTCAAGGTCAGCAACGTCTTGCAAGTCTTTGTTAATGTCAGCGTTTAAATCCTTGGCTTTTTTCTCAAGTGCTTTGTCTTCATTATTCAATTCTTCAGTAGGTGACACGCTAGCGAGTACTTCTCTAGCCTTTTCAACTGTCTTTTTTTCTTCCGTCTTTCTTGCGTTATTTTCGGCAGTTTTTGCCTTTTCTGTTTTTCCGTCACGTTTTGCAAATTCGCTAGGAATATCCAAACTAGGTTCGAAGTCAGAAGTTGAAAGAGCCATAGAGCCGACACGAATTGTAAATGTTTCTACACTTACAGATTTTTCAGCTGTAGAAATATTTCCGACTTCATACAATTTTGTAATGTAACTAAGGGTACAGAGTCCGTTAGAAATACGCCAATAGTTATAAGTCCCGAATAATGTTTCGAAATCTTTTGACGACAATTCAGCTCCATTTTTTTCGCGACATAGCGGTAAATCAAACCCGCTAGATAACTCCGATGAATGATTTAAAATCATTTTGTGCAACATTGTAATTTTGTTTAAAGCCTTGCGATTAAGGCTATCCATAGCAAAGTATTTCATAAGACTACTCCCGACTTACTCATATAGCAAGCCAATTAAAAAATCTGTTATCCCTCAAGGGACAATATAAGAATAGCACGTTATACAATTCTTGTCAAGTTATCACATTAAATATTTTTTACTTTCGCAAGTGAGTTACACTATCACCAATATTCCAAACATAACGCAATTTTATAACACCTATACAATTTCACTATACAGAGTGAATTACACATTGTTGAGTATTTACTACACAAAACTACTACACAAATACCTGGCGATCTTGACAAGGTTTTACCACACATTTTACAAGTGCTTTTTTTGCTATACAAGAGTATTTTTTCCACTTCTTTTTTGTATACCTATTTCGTGTAGTATCTACTATTCGGGCGACTTGAAAGGGCTATACAACTGTTGAGGGGGCACTATACATACGTTCCGGGCGGGCTATCAAGTTTACGTATTTTCTCAGTTTTTCAAAAGTGGGATAAGATATTTGAGGAAGGATTTCAGTCACTCGGAGTTACGAAGTAACATAGAGTATTCAAGTAGGCAAAGAGACACCTGAGGGAAGGCTCTCAGAGGTACTTTCAGTTATGCACTCTTACTTGTACGGGTCTGGCTTTTTCTCTCTGTTGCTTTGTCCTACAAACAACCTTTCATGACCTCTCGGCTTTCAGTCTCCGGCATTGGGCAATACTTGTAGACCTGCGTTTATCTATGGTCGTTGAAGTATTACGCTTCGGCTTACTTGGTTGAATGTCCGTTTCAGT
>JAZQVQ010000172.1:0-4389 GCA_045631825.1 Eubacteriales bacterium
TCTTTCAAGATATAATGTGCATTTGATAATGCAGAATCATCCGCAAAGCCTGCTTCTGCACAAATAATTTTTGCCGGAGCATACTGTGCCATAGCTTCAATATCCTCCGCAGTAATTTTATCTGCAAGGCAAACCAGGAGCAAAAAGTCACCTACTGCGTATGCAACTTTTTGCAGTGTAGAATGTATAGTGTATGATGCAGAATTTTCATCATTTCTACATTCTACATTCTCATTTCTACACTCCGCTAATGAAATCTGTGTAACAGTTTCAGTTAGCGGTATACCCATTTTAAGCATAACTTCATAGACAACATCCATATCTGTTCTGTCATCCTTGACAGTATCAATCATAGAATTAAGTCTTTCATAGAACAAATCTATCTGCTTGTCCTGAATAGGTGTTCCGTCCCAAGTTTTTAAGTTTGAAGTATCAAGCTTGAATACCTTAAACCCAACATCAAGAGGTGATTTTTCTTCGTCACCCAATTCCTTTTGTATATTTTCTTCAAGAATTTTCTTTCCGGCTAATTTCATTCTGTCAATGCCTACTTCACATATTGTTTTATACCCCGTTTTATATGCTTCTGATTTTTCATCACATAATTCAGGAATTTGAACACATATGTGTTTTCTGTTTCCACCATCTTCAGGGTTTAGTTGCATTACAGAATGTGCCGTAGTTGAAGAACCTGCAAAAAAGTCCATAACTATATCTTCTGTGTTTGCATTTGTAGCAATTAATAACATCTGCTTTATCAAAGCAACAGGTTTTGGTGTATCAAATGGAGCTTTTTTGCCAAATAACGCCTGAACTTCTTTGTTAGCTGCGTCATTATGTCCGACTTCTTCAAACGGCCACCATGTAATCGGAACTCTACCTTGTTGAACTTCGTTTAAATATCTTTTTAACTGTGGAGCACCCAAACCATCTTTACCAAAAAATATTCGATTTTCTGCAAGCCATACGCTCATTGTTTCTTTGCTTGCTCTCCAACAACTTCCTTCAGGAGGATAGTATTCTTTTCCTGTGTTTGGATTTACTATTGGATATACACCACTTTGCGAAAAAGATTTTACTAACAAATTATCACTTCTCCACAGACCTTTCCCATCTCCATCATCATTTTTATATGGTTTATTTTGTTCAGCGGTTCTTGGTAATAGATTTCTTTTGAAGGAATCTGTCTTTTGATATACAACAATGTAATCATGCGTAGTTGAAAACCCTTTTGAATCATTTGTTGCAGCATATTTCTTTTGCCAAACAATACAAGCAAGAAAATTTTCTTCACCAAAAATTTCATCACAAAGTTTTCGCAGATTCGTCAACTCGTTATCATCAATACTAATAAAAATTGCACCATCTTGTCTTAAAAGATTATAAGCCAATCTCAATCTTGGATACATCATATTAAGCCAATTTGTATGGTATCTTCCCATAGTTTCAGCATTTGATTTTGTGGTCTGCTGAGTAACTTCCTTGTAACGAGCCATAGGATCGGCGAAGTCATCCTCATATACAAAGTCATTTCCGGTATTGTAAGGAGGATCTATGTAAATCATTTTGATTTTGTTGTAGTATGCGGTCTGAAGGAGCTTTAATACTTCGAGATTATCACCCTCGATATAAAGGTTCTTTGTTTCATCGAAATTAACACTTTCAGCCTTGCAAGGGCGAAGTGTTCCCGTTGAACGCTTTTGGGCAAGCTTTAATGCTTCAATTTTACCTTTCCATTCAAACTTATACTTTTCAAAGTCATTATCTATGTATTCTCCGCAAAGAGAGAGGAGCTTGTCTATATCTAATTTTTGTTCGGAGAAACACTCCGGAAAAACAGAGCGCAATTTCTCCATATTTGTTTTTTCTAAATCCATACTCATACCATCTAATTTCATTTTTGTTTCTCCTTCCAAAATAATGCAGAAATAATAATGCGGAATGCAGAATTATTTTAACTGCTCTTTTGTTGTTTTTATAATTGATGTAAGAATTTTCTTAATTTCTATACAATCATTTAATATACTGTCGCCTTGTTCCTTAGACAGATACTCGGTTCTTATTAATAGATTAATCCAATATTCAGTTTCACTTGCTTCTTTAAATGCAATATACATTTTTGAAAGAAAATCTCTTTTTGTTTGACCGTTATGTGCCTCGTGAACATTTGCACCAATGCTTGTTCCGCTTCTTAATAACTGCTTTGATAATGTATGTTCATTTTTATCATTTGCCATATATTTATGCAAATTAACAACTCTTACTGCAAAATCCATTGTCTTATCAAGTATAACATTTTCTTTCATCTCATCACTCATTTCTGCACTCTTATTTATTTCTGCATTCTGCATTCTTATTTATTATTTATTTTTACCTTCCAGTGGCCGTTCTTATCAGCACCAACTCTGTCGATCACATTTTTTTCTTTTAATGCTTTAATGTTTCTTTCGATTGTTCTTGGTTCAACCTCTGCGTATTTTGCCATTTCCTCAATTGTGCTATTGGGGTTGTTCTTTAAAAGTTCAACAATCTTTCTTTGCGTTTTATTTAATTTTACACCGACATTTACACCGACATTTTTGTCATTTGCACCGACATTTTCAGTTTCTTTTTCTTCAAAAATGCTCTTAATGTGTAAATAACGGTTTTTCAGTTCATTAGATTCATTCAAAAGCAAGTTCCTGATGAATTTTACAAGATACACCGTTGTTTCATGGACATTTTCCTTCAGGTTGTTGTAATTTGCTCTTACAAGTGCATTTCTGAAATACCATGCATTCTCTGCAAATATATTGTTTGTGGCATCATATCCTAACGAGCGCAAATATTTAATAAAGAAAACGGCTGTTGTTCTTGTATTACCCTCACCGAATATATGAATTTGCCAAAGCCTTGATACGAAAAATGCAAGGTGTTCTATAATCTCATCTGTTGAAAGTCCTTTATAGCTGAACTTCTTTTCTTGTTCAAAATCGTATTCGAGTGTTTGGCGAAGTTCTGCAGCATTTCCATAGAGAACTGTACCACCGTCAAGCACCCATTCTTTTTTGGTTATGTTATAATCACGAATTTTTCCTGCATGCTTATAAATGCCTGAAAATAATTTTTTATGAATTCCGATGTATTCACTCGGTGAAAAGGTAAAGGCTTTTTCTGAAAGAATAGCAGCTATACGAACAGATACCTTGTCTGCTTCCTCGGTTCGGTCATCTTCTGCTTTTTTTGAAACCGTTTCATAATATCTATTAATTCTTTTTTCTGCATCCTCCATTGAAATACAGCCTTCAATGTTTTCAATAGCAGTCTTAACAAGATGCTCTGACGGTTCAAGTCCGTCAACTGCCTGAAGCCCGATCGCAGTGCTCCAAGCATAGCCTTTATCTCTTTTGTTTGGTTCTGATTGTTTTATATACTCTTTAAAAGGATCTTGATACATAAATCTTAACTCCTTCCTGTTATTTCTAATTCAAAATGCCGCATAAGTCTTGCATTTATCTGTTCTCGTTCTAAAAACTTTTTTATATCTTCTTCGCAAGCAAGGTCAATTCTCATAGCATCAAAATATATGCTTTCTTCTTTTTGCATTAAATTGTTCTTTGCTTCGCCGAGCTTGCGCGAGAGAGTGAGTCTTGCCATTCTGTCACTTGATTCTGCTTCAAGCTGCTTTTCAACATTTGTTATTGCAGTTCTCAAATCCTGCAGAGTGTGTTCAAGTGCATTTTTATCCGTAGTAGCTTTTAGTTTCATTCTGTCAATTTCCTCAGCCTGAGCAGAATTGCTATCCTGAATTGATTGTTCTATGAACTCATCAAGCGGTACAAGTCTGTCCATTTTACCGGGAGAATGACTTTTAAGCCAACAAGCGTGTTTTCTACCTGATTCTTCACAATCAACTACGGGATATGATAGGATTTTCAAGCACTCATCATTTGTAAGTTGTTTACCGCTTTCAGTTACACCGCAAAGAAGATTGAAAACCTTTCCGGTGTATCTTCGTCCTGCAAGAATATCTACTGTGTAGAAAGCTATTTTGCACGGCTCCGTGACACCTTCAACAGTTAGTTTTCCCGTGTCGCTGCATTCAACATTATTGAGTATGCCTTTTGCAAGCGGAGAAATAAGAGCGATTTTCTTAAACTCTTTTAATGCCTTATATCTTTTATTTTGTCCTCCGGTCCAATAGTAGAAAAGGAACGGAAGCTCTGTATAGTCTGTTGCTTTTACCGTTTTATCTTCTTCGTTTATAACAAAATAGCAATCCGTATGTTTCTCGTTGTATTCTTTGAAGAAGTATTTTACAAGCTCCCACAAATCCGAATTGACTTTCTCAATTCTTTCGTCTGCATACTTGGGTGTGATTTTAACCTTTTTTGCAAGCTCACTTGTAAA
>JAZQVQ010000173.1:0-5753 GCA_045631825.1 Eubacteriales bacterium
TCTTTTTTGGTAGTTGGTACTTCGTTGACAAAGTATTTAGTTTCGTGTCCTGTAAATTCAGCTTCTGCACTGCCTCTTTTTTTGGTCCACTTTTCAGCATATACTTTTTTCAATGTGAGAAGAGAGTTGTCTATTGCTAACTCGCACTCAACGGTATGCTCTAAATTATGTATTGCGTTTCCGTTTTCGTCCTGTGTTTTGATACCAAAGTCAGAGCGACCTAAACTGTCTTTACCAAATAACAACCAAGTAAACGCATCAAATACTGTTGTTTTACCTGTGGCATTGTCGCCAAATATGTTAAGACTGTTTCCGTCTGCTTTGATTTCAAGACTTTTAATACCTTTGAAATTTTGCAATATTAGTTGGTTAATTCTTATATCCATTGTGTCAGTTTATCCTTTCTTTTTTTACATTCTTTTTCAAAAGCTTGTCTTTCACTCTCTTTAAATTTATCTTGCCGTATTTTATACTGTAGCTCTGTTTCATAAAAACTGCATTTACCATTACAAACGCATTGCAGACTTACCAAAACACCACACCCTATACGGTATCCATATCTGTGTTTAAACCAATAACAATCTTTCTTTAGATTCGTTTCTTCATGATTCATTTTTTCATTTCCCCTTGTAGCAAATAAAGTATTGTCATAGCAAATAGAAGCATGCAACAAACGCCAAATACTCTATTTGTGCCGTAAGCCGCGCCAGTAAAAATTGACAAGCCTGCCGTTATGTATACGAACAAGACACACTTGCATACTTTAATAAGAGACTTTTTCACCAAAATTAACATCCAATCACCTCGCAATCGTATATTTTTTTTGCTTCTACACGCCCGACAAACAAAAAATCCATTATGTATTGAATGCAATATTCCTTGTGTGTGCTTTTGACTTTTCCGTGACGCTTTATGCAATACTGCAAATGTTCTTTAAGCCTTTTCACTACTTCGCCTTTCCCCAATACAATGCACCCCCGTTCTATGTGATATATAAACATCTTTCCTCGGTTTCTTATTCATAAACAGGAACGAATATTGTCTGTCCCGGATATATCATTGCATTTTCGATATTGTTCTTTTCTATTATGTAATGCTCCGTTTTTCTGTAATCAATGTCGTTAGGTGTGATAATGTTTGATATTCCGTAAACTGTATCACCGCTATGCACCACATATTCGCTCCACTCCGTAGGCTCTTTCTTTGTGTTGTTACCTATGAGCAATACTGCAATGAAGATAATAGCAACCACCATCAAAAATTTTTTCATTTGTTAACACCTCGCATTATTCTTCAAAATCGTCTGTGTTGCCAAAAAGCATTACATCAATGTTATCCATTGTGATGCCATTTTCAGCCAACTGACAACCACGCTTTTCAAGGTTCCTGAGCTGATATAATGTTTGGCGTCTTTTGTATTTTAAGTGCTGTTCCTTTCTCGCAAGCTGAACCATCGGAGATGTTCTCAAACTCTCAATTTCTGATTCAACCTCTTGGTCCGTCAACCAATCCTTTGCCATTTTCATCTTCCTTTCTTATCGTTTTGCTTCAACAGATAATACCAGCCTTACTGCAGCCTGCTTTATCCTTTCCATTCGTTTTTCTCGCTCCTCATCAGTAAGAATTGGAGAGTAAACTTTTGCTACGATATTGTTCTTCTTAATAATTTCAGGTTCGCCGTATATATCATTTTTCAAGGATAATTCCCCCTTCCTTACTGAATAATATGCGACTTAATTACAGGTATGTTTTTTCATTTCCAAATTACGCTTAAAGCGTTTTTTTATGGTAAAATTTTTATGTCATCCATCGTACAACCGTAAATCTGACATAAAGTATTTAACACATCTACCTTTGGAAGTCGCTTGCCTTGTTCATAAGCACTTAATGTTTTTTTGTTGAGTTTTGCAAGCTGTGCCGCCTCCGACTGCGTAAGACCTGCATTGACACGAGCTGCCTCAATCGTAATTTTCATAATCGCAATCCCCCCTTTCCAAACAAAACAAATTACGCTTAAAGCGTTTTTCTGATTTGTAATATATCACACATTTGTTTGCTTGTCAACCCCTAAAGCGTAATTTTTTTCGTTTTCTCTTGACAAGTGTACCCTTTTGGCGTATTATATATATGAAAGGAGCGGATGTAAGATGATGGAAAACAAAAAAGTGATAGCACAGAATATACTCCGTTATATGAAATTAAAAGAAAAAAGCAGACACGAAGTATGTAAAGACCTTGGTTTATCTTACTCCACTTTTTCAGAATGGGTAAGTGCTAAGAAATATCCAAGAATAGACAAAATAGAACTTATGGCAAATTACTTTTGTTGTGAAAAATCCGATTTAATCGAAGAAAAAACAGCAGAACAAATACAAATGCAAGAAAAAAACGACCTCTTATCAGATATTATTATTGCTTTAAGAACGGACGATGAATTACTTGAGATTGTAGAGAATTTAACAAAATTGGATGCAGAAAAGCGAACAGCAAACAAATCATTAATAAGTGCTTTTTCGGTAACTGATAAATAAAAAAACGACCTCATTGATGAAGCCGTTTTAAAGTCGGTAGTTGAAAATATGTATAAACTTGAAAATGCTAAATACTTTTTTTAAGTAACCTGAGGATTAAGTCAAGGAGACTTACATCATTACATTTGTTTAGGCAGAAAGTAATGTTCCTTATAAGTAACTCTCTTGCTATTTCCGGTGTCAGTTTTTCTTGTGTGATTTGTTTTTCCATAAGCGTCTCCTTTTCTTTCCGGGGTATCTCTGTTGTATATTTAGTATGTTAACAGATTTTCACGGATTTTTATACAAGTAATTTTTGGAAGTTCGTTCCGATTGCAATCATACAAAAGTTTCCGTAAAAAGTACAGATGCAAATTAGGATTTTAACGGAGCAAATAACAAAATAGCAGTATCAAATCTAATAAAACAAAGGTATCAAATTTGATACTTTTCGTGTCAAATTAGGATATAAACCGCATAATATCAACATTTTTAAGGAGTCAAATATGAAATCAGAATTAGTAGCCGAATACTTAACCAAATTAAGACTTAAATCAGGTCTTTCCTACGAAGCAGTTGCAGAACAGAGCAAAAGGTCAGAAGCTACGGTTAAAAACCTTTGTACAGGAAAAACCGAAGACCCACGCCTTGATACCGTTGCTCCCATCGTCTATGCTATGGGTGGTTCGATTGACGAGATGTATAACCCCGACAAAAGCAAAGATGAAATAAAAGAAACATCTGTACTTGCAATGAAAGACATTTACGAATATCAACTATCCTCATTAAAAGAAACAAGCGAAGCACACATTCAAAATATCAGGGCACACTATAAACAGCACCACGAGGATTTAAAAGAAAATTACGAAAAACGCCTTGCCGATAAAAGAGAAATTATAGATGCTGCAAACGCTCAGATTAAAGAATTAAAAAAAGGAAATCTAATAAGAAATATTCTCATTGGTTCATTAGGAGCAATCCCGATTATTCTGTTTATATTGGAAATAATGCATCCCGAACACGGTTGGCTAAGATATTAAAAAAGAAATATTTTTTTGGAAAGAAGTGTTACTTGTGAAAAATATCAAAATAAAAAAAACACATATTCTTGTGGCAGTTTATGTTACTCTCATTGTTATCGAGTTGTTTTTCTGTGTTCCTTACCAGAGCATACAAATATTCAGAACTAAGCAAAATGTACCTCATACTGAAATAATAGGTAGTGGTTATGCAGCAATGTTTGAGATTAGCGATGATGATGCACGCATTACAGGTGATAATTACTCAAGCTCAGGAAAAATAGTAAACACATCACAAATTTTTATAAATGTATCAATTACATCAGCTTTAGCAATAGCAATATACTTTCTCTTGCAAAAGAATGAAGCTATAGAGGAAATGCCCGTTATTGACACGAATATTCTTGCTTTTGGTACAGATGAAGAAGTTGAACAGGCTAAACGAGATTACGCAAGAAAAATGTATGAATATGTTAAAAGAAAGGAGAAATAAATGTATAATAATTACAACATAAGAGAAGAATTAAAACCCGAAGAAATAATTATGTATTTAAGAAAATCGAGAGCAGATGATCCGCTTGAAAGTATGGAAGAAACATTAAGGAACCACGAAGCAATGTTAGATGAATACTGCGAAAGGACCTTACCTTATCCCATACCGAAAGAGAACCGCATAAAAGAGGTAGTTTCGGGTGAGAGTATTTCAGATAGATACGGTTTCCAACAAGTATTGAAGATGGTGGAATCCGATAATATAAAAGCCGTAATGGTTAAAGAAATTTCAAGACTTGGTAGACCGGATAAACAAGAAATCGGGTATATATCGAAGATATTCAGGTATACCAACATAAGAGTAATAACTCCTTCAAGAACATTCAACATCGCAGACGAATTTGAGAGAAAGATGTTTGAACAAGAATTGGAACAGGGGAATTTTTATCTTGAATACAACAAACGCATATTAAAAGCAGGCAGAGATTTGGCATCAAAAAAAGGAGCATTCTTGTGCCTTGCACCATACGGATATGACAAGACACGAATTGACGATGGAAAGAAAAAAATATCAACACTTACCATTAACGAGGAACAAGCAAGTATTATAAGAATGATTTTCGATTGGTATGTCAAGGAGAATATCGGTACGCAGACCATAAGCAATAGGCTGAACAATTTGAAAGTTAAACCGCCAAAGATAGATATTTGGAAACCGGAAGCCGTCCGTGATATTATCGAAAACCCAGTATACATCGGTATGGTTAGGTGGAATACTCGCAAAGGTATATGGATAGTAGAAGATGGCGAATTTAAAAAAACTCGACCTGTTAATCAAGGAGATGACCGCATACTCACTAAAGGTTTACACGAACCTATCATATCAGAGGAGTTGTTTAATTTAGCACAAGAAAAACGAGGAAGAATGCATCGTACTTGTGCCAACAAGGAACTTAAAAACCCTTTCGCAAGTATACTGTTCTGTAGTTGTGGCAAAGCAATGTCTCACAGGCTTAAAAAATACCCATCTGGAGAGAACAGAGGTGAAGCAAGGCTGGTGTGTAACTCACAAATAGTCTGCGGCTCAGGCTCTTGTAAGGTTTCCGAAATCGTAGATTTTGTAGCAGATTTGTTAAAAGAGAAAATAGCAGAATTTGAAATAGAAGCCGACAATAAAAATGAAGAATTAATAACACTTCACGATAAACAAATTGCAAAACTTGAAAAAAAATTGTTAGACCTCGATGCTCGTGAGGAATCAATGTGGAAGTCGCAAGTCGATCCTGACATTGATAATCGAATGCCAACTAATATATTCAAAAAGTTAATGAGCGATTTGAAAACAGAAAGAGAAACAACCAAAAAAGCATTAGAGCACGCATATAATACCAGACCGACACCCGTTGATTATAAAAAGAAAATTATAACTTTCCAAAAGGCATTAAACGCGTTGTTAGATGATAATGTTTCAGCTTCCGAAAAGAATTTATTACTAAAGGAATGTATTGAACGAATAGAATACCATCGAGATAAACCCGAAAAGGTAAGAGGCAAAGGAGCAGGCCGAAATTGGACCGAACCACCTATACACCTTGGTGTTAAGCTGTTGGTGTAATTTTATTTATGGGGTACAACATCAATGGTCGAATGAAATAGAACCCTTATGATGTACCCCGAAAAAAGTCAGGATTTTCAGCAAGTTACCAGCAAGTTACCTGCAAGTTAAAAAGAA
>JAZQVQ010000174.1:0-3516 GCA_045631825.1 Eubacteriales bacterium
ACTAACGGTATATAAGTACCGCAATTCAGAAGCTGAAAACGCAAACACCGGAAGCTATGTATCAACCGGTAAAGCAAACTCAGATGCAGAGACAGCTCTTGCAAATTACGCTATCGAGGGCGTTGAGTTTAGTATTGTAAATGTTGCTGAGATAATAACATTTACAGATAACGGTAAAGTGCAACTTCTTTATGGCTTTGATAAGACAGCTACTGCAGGGTTGCTTACTGCAATCGGACTTGAAGACGGTAAAGACCGTGTTTTAGATGCAGATTCTTTAGACACAAGCAGATACTATTACCAATCAGACGTACTTAATAAGGCTCTTGCAAAGGCTTTGTTAAATGATGAAATCGCAACAACAAACGCTTTAGAAAGCTATGTTGCATCTTCATCAGAAAAGAAAGCAATGCCCATTACCGATAATACCGGCAAAAGCACGATAGATAACTTAGAGCTTGGCTTGTATCTCGTTGTTGAAACGAAAGTTCCGGAAGACGTTGTTGATACAACAAATCCGTTCTTTGTATCTCTCCCAATGACAACCGTTGACGGTAACGAATGGAATTATGATGTTACAGTTTATCCCAAAAATGACACAGGCGACCCGACTTTAGAAAAGAGCGTTAGAGAAGCAATTTCTTCTACAGGAAAGACAGAAGAATTTGCACAGTTTGCAACAGCATCAAGCGGTGACATAATGGAATATGAAGTAATATCAACACTTCCTACGGTAACATCAAAAGCAACATATCTTACAAAATATGATTTTGTCGATACCCTTACAAACGGTATGACATTCGAGGAAACATATACAATAGCTTATGAAGTATACGAAGATGCAGCACTTACAAAAAAAGCAGCAGCACTTGAAAGTGAGGACTTTTCCGTAACATATAGCGGTAATGTTATGACAATATCATTGACAGAAACCGGACTTGAGAAAATCAACACTTATTCAGAGCATACAATTAAAATAGTATACGCTGCTAAAGTTAATTCAGATAACTCATTTATCTATGGTGAACAAGGAAATCTTAATGAAGTAACTCTTACTTGGGCAAGAACATCACAAGATTTTAACGATACTTTAAAAGCAGATGCGATAGTATACAGCTTTGGTATCGATTTAACTAAAGAATTTTCAGACAAAACTGCAGAAGATGCAGAGAAAGAAAAACTCTTTGAAAAAGTAAAATTTGTTCTCTATTCTGAAACAGAAAAAGCGTACATCAAAGCAGAGCTTAAAGACGGTATCTATTATGTAACAGGATTTGTGAGCGAATCCGAAGCAACAGCACTTGTTCCGCAAACAGGCGGTAAGGTAGTTGTAATGGGCATCGAGGACGATAATTACAGCGTAACCGAGCTTGAGACTGCAGACGGATATTCGCTTTTAAAAGATAAAGTAAATGTATCAATCAGCTTTTCTGCAGATGCAAAAGCAAGTGCAACAGTAGACGGTAATGCGGTTGCAATGTCTGCAGACGGAAACAGCGCAAATGCTGCAGCAGTATTTACGATTGTAAATACAAAAATCTTTGATTTGCCGGCAACCGGTGATTCGGGCTTCATTTACTTTGTAGCAGTCGGAGCTGTCGTTATGGCAGGTGCGGTAATCGCCGTTATAAAGCTTTCTAAAAAGAGCGAGGAATAATAATCATTATGAAAAGGAAAGTGGCGATAACGGCAGCCGTTGTTGTTTTTGTTCTTGCTGCAGCAATAGTTGTTTATCCGTTAATATCCAATTATTACAGCGAAAGAAAGCAAAGTGTAATTTACACCGAGTATACCGAAACGGTTAAAGACAAAGCAACGTCAGAGCTTGCTGATGAACGAGTAAAAACCGAGCAATATAACAGAGCTTTGTATTCGGGTGCAAAAGACGAAGAAAACAAAGCTATTGCAGAGTACGATAGCTTACTAAATATTGCCGGCAACGGCATTATGGGATATATCAATATATCAAAGCTTGACATTCGCTTGCCGATATATCACGGCTCTGATTCAGACACGTTGGAAATAGGCTGCGGACACTTGGAATTTACGTCACTTCCGGTAGGCGGCGAGAATACGCATAGCGTAATAACAGCACATTCCGGAATGGCAAGCCAAAGGTTATTTTCTGATATAGATATATTAGAGCAAGGCGATACCTTTTATCTTGAAGTCTTAGGCGAGAAACTGTATTACAAAGTGCAGAACATAAAAACCGTGCTACCTTATGAAATTAATGATTTGAAAATTGAATCGGGCAAAGATTTGGTTAGCCTTATAACTTGTACTCCATTTGGTGTCAACACGCACCGTCTGATAGTCACCGGTGAGCGCATTGAAGTGCTTGAGGATCTTACTGCATCAGGAAGTTCTGATGCAGCCCCGAAAGCAAAAGCAAGCCGGTCAACGTGGGAGACGGAGTACATAAAGGCAATCTTTGCCGGTATAGGAATCTTTATAAGTGTTTTAATTATTTTTGTAAGCGTAAGCTATATCAAAAAGAAATTAAAACGCTGACAGAGAACAAAAAGGCTGATTTAGATTTTAATTCTATATCAGCCTTTTTCATTTGAAACAAGGAGTTGATGCAATGAAACTCAATATACCAAAGAATATACTTGATACTTACGATGATGAACAAAAAGCTTTTTTAAGAGAAAACTTTACATTTCATTCATCGGGTGACAGGTGTTGGCACTCCAAAGAGGGCGTTGAAGACAGCATACCGCTTAGTGCTATAACGGACGGACTTGGTGTATATCCGTCTGTAACGTGGTCGCCTACAAAAGAAAAGTATCAAAGCTTTTCAGAAGAAGAAAGAGCAAAGATACGAGAGCTGTTTTTTTGGAACAGAAAACAAGCTGTGTGGGAAAGTCAACCACTCAAAGGAGAACAAGCACAGTATTTTCTGTTATCAATAAACGAGTACGGCGGTACGGATATTGAAAGTACATTATCAAAAAAATTAATGACAGGACTGAAAGAAATACAAACGTCAGAACAGTATATTAATTGGCTTAAATCAATGTCAAAATTTACAAACTACAGCGTAGGTAATCAGATAATGATTGCCTTGCAAAAGCCCGATGCAACACTCGTTGCCGGGAAAGCAATGTGGTATAAAAATTTTAAAAGAAAATTAAACCATAATGCAGTTGGGCTATATATCAAAGCACCGAGGATAAAGGAAAAAATCAAAGCTACGCCCGAACAAATTCAACAGATTTCAGAGGGAAAACTTGACGAAAAAACATTACCTAAAATCAAGGTCATAGAGGGGTTCTTTTTCACAAAAGTCTATGACATATCAGAAACGAATGGACCGGAACTACCGAAAGCCCCTGTTCACCAACTAACCGGTGATGTAGAAAATTATGAGCTTTTTAAAGCGGCAATAATTGAAGCTGCCAAGCCGAGCGAGGTGTTTTTCGTGCCGGAAAGTGAATTGCCGCCAAATGCAAACGGTTGTTTTGTCCATTCGACAAAAGAAATCAAAGTGCGAGATAATCTGCCACCGGA
>JAZQVQ010000175.1:0-13057 GCA_045631825.1 Eubacteriales bacterium
TTTTTTTCAATGGTTTGAGGGCTTTTGGAAAAAATTAGTTTTGAAACAAAAGGGTAGATGTCAAGCGGTTTTGAACCAGGCTTGAACTACCGAAACGTAATAAAAGAAGGTAAAGACTGATTATCATTTTTCTGTAATCAGAGTTGCAAAGACAGGTTTCATACATTTATTCTCGTATTGAATAGTTTGATGGTGAGACTCCAAAGTGTCGTTTAAACATTTTGGAGAAGGTATATAAATCAGAATACCCAACTGAGTTGGCTACAACAGATATCGCAATATGTTTTTTGGTTATGAGAGTGGCGGCAATACTCATTCTATAATTAAGAAGATACTGCTTAGGAGAAAATCCGGTTTTGTTTTTGAAAATGACAGAAAAATATGTTCTGTCAAGGTTTAGGTGCTGGGCTATTTTTTCTACAGTTATATCGTGCATATAGTTTGAATGTATAAATTCTAATGCTTTATCAACATGGCCGTATTTATTATTTCCATTTTCCGATAATAGTGCAAATAAATCCCACAGTCTTGCACTAAGATAAGCACTTCTGCCATTGGAAAAACTTTCGCAGTTTTTCATAGAACTAAATATCTTTTCCGCTTCGGGACATTTAATAACATCTAAAAGATTTTTCGTAATATCTCCGGTTGTGGTAAAACCAATCCAGATATATTTCCAAGGATTAACACTGTCTGCTTCGTAATAAGTCTCTATATATGGTGGGATGACAAACATTTCACAGGGGTTTATTTTATACTCTTTGTCTTTGATTTTAAAAATCCCAGAACCTGATACAACAAAATGAATAAGCCAATATGTTCGTACGGCGGGGCCGAAAAAATGGGACTTGTTGCAGCTTTCGTAACCAAACTGAAGGGGATTTAAATCCGAAAATCCCTCGTCTTTTATTATAATACAATGATGCATAATTCTATGCCACCTCCAAAAAACAACAAAATGACAAATTGTACTAACATTATACCATTCCTTTTTATGTAGAGTCAATATATAATTTAAACGAAAGGAGTGGTTAAAAATGAAAATTACCTTTATTGGTGCGGGAAGCACTATTTTTGCAAGAAATGTAATAGGCGATTGTATGTGCGTTGAGTCGTTAAGAGATAGCGAGTTTGCCCTTTATGATATTGATTCGACACGAATTCAGGAGAGCAAAGTTATTTTGGAGGCAATGCGGAAAGAAAAAGGCGGCTATGGCAGAATAGAATGTTATGTAGGTGTTGAGAATCGAAAAGCAGCCCTTAAGGATGCAGATTTTGTTGTAAATGCAATACAGGTTGGAGGATATGACCCTTGTACTATTATAGATTTTGAGGTGCCGAAAAAATATGGTCTTCGTCAGACAATTGCAGATACTTTGGGAATTGGAGGTATTATGCGTGCACTTCGCACAATACCGGTAATGGATGACTTTGCAAAGGATATGGCTGAGGTATGTCCGGATGCACTACTGATAAATTATACAAACCCTATGGCTATGTTGACGGGCTATATGCTTCAGTATACACCAATCAAAACAGTTGGGCTTTGTCATAGTGTGCAGGTTTGTAGCGAAAAACTTTTGAAGTCTCTTGGAATGGAAGATAAACTTGAAGGTAGAAAAGAACTGATTGCCGGAATCAACCATATGGCATGGCTGCTTGAAATAAAAGATAAAAACGGTGTTGATCTTTATCCTGAAATCAAGTCAAAGGTGGATGAATATATCGCAAATCCCGATACTCGTGATAAAGTGCGTATGGATTATATAAGGAATTTTGGCTACTATTGTACTGAATCCAGTGAACACAATGCAGAGTATAACCCGTTTTACATTAAAAGCAAATATCCCGAACTTATTGAAAAATTTAATATTCCCCTTGATGAGTATCCGCGTCGTTGTGTAAACCAGATTGATGCTTGGAAAAAAGAGTACAAAGAGTTGTGTGAAAAAGGTGTGAAAGAGCATGTAAGAAGTCATGAATATGCTTCATGGATAATGCAGAGCATAGTTGAAAATATACCATATCAAATAGGAGGCAATGTTTTAAATAAAGGACATTTAATCTCAAATTTCCCTGAGAATGCGTGCGTAGAAGTGCCTTGCCTTATTAACGGGAATGGTATTACACCTTGTCATGTGGGTGAATTGCCGCTACAGTGTGCGGCTATGAATATGTCAAATATAAATGTTCAGCTGCTTACTATTGAAGCTGCAAAAACTCATAAAATAGAACACATATATCAGGCAGCAATGATGGATCCCCATACAGCAAGCGAACTTGATATTGATACTATTAAGAAAATGGTGGATGAGCTTATAGAGGCACATGGGAATTATCTGCCAGAGTTTGTTTAATGCAAATATATAATGGCATCTAAACCGTTCGGCTCTTCCAGAAAAAAGCACTTCTTTTGAAGTGCTTTTTTCAACTAAATCCGTCTTGTAACGGAATAAATCTGCTAACGCAGATGAAATCACTTCGTGATGAAATCCGACTCTGTCGGGATATTAAGACGGATTTAATTTCATCAAAGTTGTAAACTTTGATTTCATCCAAAACTTGTTTTGGATTTCATCGTGAACGAAGAGAGCGATTTCATAAAAAATATACTTGCATCTATTATGAACGTGAAAGCCAAAAATAAAAAGTCATCATAAGATGGCTTTTTTATTTTTGGTATATAAAATAGAAGGGACTCGAACACTGAGAGGGCACGGAGCGTAAAGGAAAATAGTACGGTGTACTATTTTATAGCGGAGTGGTGCGAAGACGGGTACTGAAAGGTATCGCCTTTCGGTCGTCAAGCAGGATAGACGCATAATGCGTCTATGCCCCCGAAGATCCACCAAAAAAGAAGATTTACCATATGGTAAATCTTCTTTTTTATAAATTGCCTGATAGCATAAATTGAAATCTGTGGTTTCATAAATTGAGCCTTACGGCTTATGAATTGCATCTGTACTGTTTTGTTTAATAGTTTTTGAACTTTGAATATCGTAAAGTGCAATTAAAATGCTTGCGGTGATTACTAAAATAGTGCCGATAATTGTAAAAGCACTTAATTTTTCTTTGAATATAACAGTGCCTGCCAATATGCTCGTGATTGGTTCAAAAGTACTAAGAATAGATGCTCTGCTGCCTCCAATTAAGAATGTTCCTCTTTGAAATAGTACTATGGCTACTACATTTAAAGAAACCGCAAACAAAATCGTTAAAAGCCATCCTGAAACGGTATGAGGAAGAGCAAGTTGTTTTGTCATAATGCATACACCGAGCATAACAAAAGAGCAAATGACTGCAACAAAAAAGCTAAAGGTGAAAACAGACATTTTTCTATATTTAAAAACAGAAAGCTATACAACATATGTTGTATATGTAATTCCGGATAAAAGTGCATAGAAACTACCTTCCAGATTAATTTTGTTGCTTGGATTATAAAATAATGCAACACCTATTACACATATGATTACACTTGCAATATGTCTGTGTTTGATTTTGTTTTTCAGAACAATAAATTCTCCAAGAACCACAACAGCGGGATATATGAAATGAAACACTGTAGCAGTACCAGATGGAATGTAGTTGTATGAACTGAATAACAAAAGTGGTGTTATACAACATCCCATAATTGCAATAAAGCTTATTTTAGGAAAAGCCTTTGCGTCTATTTTGATGCTACCTTCAGTGCAAATGGATAAAATAGCAAGTACAGGCACAGAAATAACATTTCTTAAAAAACAAGCGTGATAGAATTAACGCCTTCTGCATAAATAAATTTTGCCATAAGTGGCATAAGACCGAAAATTAATGCACTCAGTATAACAAAAATATATCCTTTTAGTAAGTACTTATGTTCCATATATATCACCTAAAATGTAAATTCTTTGAATAGAACTTCAGATTTTTTCATATAATCAAGAGTTTTACCTCCGCTTGCAACAACGGCGGAATTGCAGAGATGATCTGTTAAGCATATCGGCGCCACAGCAGAGTTTTTAATACCATTTATATCGACAAGACACGGAAGCAGTATGGTTGCGTTAGTTTCCAATTCGTCGTACGGGGGTGAGGTTATAAGTATAACCTTAGTTCCTTGTTTTTTCAAAAGTTCCAGGATCTTTGGAGCAGGTTTTATATATCTGTGGAACAGAAAGAAAACACAAACATCGTCCTTTCCAAGACTTAAAACAGATTCAATTTCTCCACTTTGACCTGCTGAAAGTATAAAAACATCGCTGCGGATAGTTAAAAAACGTGTATATGCATAATGTGCAAGGGCAAAGGACTCTTTGAGTCCGAAGCAAAACACCCTTTTTGCATTAATAATTGCATTGGTAGCATCATAAATGCGTGTTGCCGGAATATTGTTAAAAGTATATTCAATACAATTGATTGCGTTTCGAACGGTCCGGGAGAACTGCATATCATGCGTTTCGACACTAAACGCTCTGCTGAACTTATCGGGAAGTGTAAGTTCGTGTTTAAAACACGTGCGTACACAATCCTGAAAAGCTTTGTATCCCGAAAAACCTATTTTGCGGCAAAATCGAATAACAGAAGTGGTGCTGATATCTATTTTTGCTGCAATATCATCAAGGGTTTCAAAGGCGAAAGCGTTAGGGTTGCCTAAGAAATGTGTAGCAATCTTGTGTTCTGATTTTGTCATTTGATGAAGATTTGATTTAATTATTTCGGCTATGTTCAAAAAACTCACCTCGCATTTTTTATAATTATAACATAGAAACCATTGAAAAACAATATTTTGTAGTAAAAATTACAAAATGATTATAAAATGCTTTTTATGAACAGTTCAAAAAATGCTTTTGGGGTTGACTTTTTAAGAAGAGTTAGATATAATAGGGAAAAAACGGCGATGTGTTTTTGGCAAAAATGTATTAAAAAATACAAAATGGACGCAAAATATGAGTAAGAAAACAGAGTTTTTGTATCTAAATGAAGAAGAAGTGATTGAAGCAGCCGCTCTTGATTATGGTCGTTGTATTGATGTTGAGGAGGAGGTTTTCCAACTTTTAAGTACTGGCGACTATGTTATGGGCGGTGATAAACACAACTCTCATGGCATTATGATGAAGTTTCCTAAGGAAAGTCCATTCCCCAATATGCCCAAGGATGCTCCTGACAGACGTTTTATGGCAATGCCGGCGTATGTTGGCGGTCGTTTTAATGTGGCAGGACAAAAGTGGTATGGTTCAAATATCATCAATCCTCAGAGAGGCTTGCCTCGTTCAATATTGATGGTTATGCTCAACGATGCAGATACATGTGAGCCGATTGCTTTGATGTCAGGGAATTTAATCAGTTCCGTTCGTACGGGGTGCGTTCCCGGTGTGGCTGTCAGACATCTGGCCAATAAAAATGCAGCTGTTTGCTCATGTATTGGTCAGGTCCTGTAAGTAAGGCTTGCTTTGAGGGAATCGTACACGAAGCAAGGAATCTTAAAGAACTTGTTGTTTGTGATCTTGTCATCGAAAAAGCAGAAGCTTTCGCAAATGAGATGAGTGAGAAATATGGAATAAGTGCGAGAGGTGTAACATCTCTAGAGGAAGCAGTAAGAGCAGGGGATATTGTAAGTGTTGCAGCTTCACCGGTGAAGCCTATAAAACTTAACAATGACTGGCTTAAGAAAGGGTCTCTTCTTATCTTTTCGGGAAGAGGCAATGTTGACGAAGAATATTTTACAACAGCGAAAACGATTTGGGATAATACAAAGATGCACGAGGTGTATTTTGATGAGCATCTTTTGCTTCCCGAAAACGAACGTTTTGTCAATGGTATTGCTGTTCAGATTTATAAATTTATGTATGAAGGAAAGTTGTCGCCAATTACAGAAGGTGTAAGTCTCGGTGATGCGACAAAAGGCAGAGAATCTGAAGATGAGAGAATTTGCTTTATTGCAAGCGGTATGCCTGTGTGGGATGTGGCATGGGGCTATGAACTTTATGAAAATGCCAAGAAAAAAGGTTTAGGACAGGTACTGAAGTTATGGGATGACCCATATCTTGCATAGTAATGGTTTGAATATTAAGCCTGCATCTAAACCATTCGGCTCTTCCAAAAAAACGACTTGTTTCGACAAGTCGTTTTTTCATCGATATAAATCTCTTGCGAGATTTTCGATATGTTTTGCAGACTCGATATGTGCTGACGCACTCGATATGTCGATAATGCGACGAGATTTATATTATATCGAGTTTGAGCAAAGCGAAAACATATCGAATTTACGAAAGTAAAAATATAGAGCAAACGAAGTTTGCATATCGACAAAAAACCTGCATCTATTATGAACATAAAAGCAAAAAAAGACATCCATCGGATGTCTTTTTTTGCTAAGCTTGTGTAAATTGTCAGTAAAACTTTGAACAAGGGAACACCTATTTGTAAAACGTCGTTTTACTTCAAATTGATTTCACAAAAAGGAGAGGGGATGACAAAAACTTTATTGTCAAATTCTTTTTTTGCATCAATTTCGTCAAATAACCCGAAATGACAAGGTACCGCTCTTTTTGCTCCGATTTTGTCAACAAATCGTATTGCGTCGGCAATGTTCATATTGTTGCCGACTCCGTTTATTGGGACAAACGCAACGTCAATCTTGTCACAGATACTGTCAAAAACTTTTTTGTTGTATAGAGTATCTCCTGATATGTAATAATTGTCGCCCTCTATATTGAAAATTACACCTATTGCATACTTGTCGGAATGTTCTGCATAAACAGCCTTAAAGGTTATTCCACCTGTGGTAAATTCTGTTCCGTTGTTAAACATAACATAATTGTGCCCCGAACCATACATTCGTACCTTTTCCCAGGCATTTTTTGAGGCAAGGACTGTTATGCCTCTTGTGTCTTTTAAATAGAAGTCGAGTGTTTCAGGGTCTGTGTGGTCGAGATGCGAATGTGTGAGAATGATTATGTCGGGCTTAATTTTCAAAAAGCTTTCATCAACGGGATAACGCCTGTAACTTCTGGGGTTGACCTTGTGGCAACTGTCAGAAAGATATGGGTCAATAACAATTTTTAAATGCTTGTATTCAAACAAGAATCCCGCCTGTCCTAACCAAGTAACTTTCATATATTTTTCACTTTCTGGCATCTTGTATCTTTTCAAGATGTAATTTTGTAAGTGACGAAATTTCGGCAAAATTCCTGTTTTCAATAAGGTCGGATTTAAGAATAGAGATGCCGGTACCAACTGCTTTTGCACCTGCTTTAATGAATAATTCAATGGTGTCGGGATTAACCCCTCCTGTACAGATAAACGGAATGTGAGAAAGTGGTCTTGTTATTCCCGTTACATAGTCTATGTCATTTTTTGTAATGGGGAATAGCTTTATTAAATCTGCTCCTGCATTGTATGCGGTCATAATTTCTGTAGGAGTAAAAGCACCCGGAATTGACATCATACCAAGTTCCTTTGTCAGCTTGATAACTTCTGTGTCCGTGTTGGGTGAGTATATAAATTTAGCACCAGCATTTTTTGCGGCGATAACGTGCTCTTTGCATAATACTGTACCTGCACCTACTACGATTTTTTCGCCCATGGTCTCGTAAATTTTTCTGATCATGTCGCCGGTTTTCTTAACAGTATCGGGGTCACTTGGGTTGAAGGTGGTTTCAACAATTCTTGCACCGCCGTCATAAAGAGCTTTTACTAAGTCGGGAATTACATCAATTTCAATTCCACGCATAATAACTATAAGTCCGTGTTCTTCAATAAATTTATTCATATTTTAAATCCTCTAATCCTTTAAAATAGTAGACAGTGTCATCTTTTGGTCTTATGTCGGTAAGTGTACCTGAATAATGACGAAGGTTTCTTGGGGTATATGGACGTTTTAGTACCTCATCTATGTTAACATCAATGCCAAGTCCCGGTTTGTCGGGTATTTTAATGTATCCGTCTTCAAAAATAACTTCCTCGTTGGTTATTGCTTTTCTGAAAGAACCATCAGTAAGCATTATTTCGTGAATAACAAAGTTTGGTACGGTAGATGCAAGCTGAAGTATGGCGGCATTGGATATCGGACCTGATGGGTTGTGGAAAGACATCATAATGTGTTTTGCATCTGCCATAGCGGCAATTTTTTTGCCCTCCATAAGTCCTCCGGTGTGGAATACATCGGGCTGGGCATAATCTATTGCATTTTTATCAAAAATTTCCTGAAAAGCATATTTTGTATATGCTCGTTCGCCGGCGGCAACTGGTATTCTTGAATGAGCACGTACGTAAGCGGTGGAAGAAATATTGTCGGGGACACAAGGCTCTTCCATAAACATTGGCTTAAATTGCTCTAACTCCTTTGATATTTCAATAGCAGTGGTTGGAGTAAATCTGCCGTGACATTCGATAAGCAGTTCGACTTTACTTCCAACGGCTTCTCGTACAGCACCAACTATGTCTATACTTTTTTCCAACTGCTCTCTGCTGATAGTTAAATGTGCAGAACCAAATGGGTCCCATTTAAGTGCTTTGATGCCTAATTTGGCTGCATTCTTTGCTTTTTGAGCAAATTCTTCGGCAGTACGAGCACCTACAAACCATCCGTTTGCATACATTTTAACTTTGTCATGAACTTTTCCGCCAAAAAGATTGTAAGTCGGTGTGTTAAAGAATTTGCCAGCAATATCCCATAGTGCAATTTCAATGCCGCTTATAGCAGACATCAAAACGGGGCCGCCCTTCCAATATATGTCTCTGTAAACCTCAAAGCACATTTTTTCGATTTGTAAAGGATTTCTTCCAATAATAAGACGCTTTAAGTCGTGTACCATGCCTTCAAGAGCCATTTCATTTGTACCCAAGGAAGCTTCGCCCCAACCGTATAAGCCCTCGTCTGTTTCAACTTTTATAAATGCCCAGTTTGTTCTGTAGGCATCAAGGGTGTAAATTTTTATATCACTTATTTTCATTGTCTTTTTCTCTCCTTGTAAGGTAATAACGATACTAAAATTCCGGAATCAATGGTAAGTTCTGTTCCAGTAACAGTTTTTGATAAATCACTACCCAGATAGAATACACCATTTGCTATGTCCTCGCCGGTTGATTCAATACCCAGCGGCCAGTTGGCTCTTCTTTGAGCCTTTTGTTGCTCTGTCAGATTGTCCCATCTGTCTGTCCTGATTGCTCCGGCAATTATGCAGTTTGAACGTATGTTGAAGTCTGCAAGCTCAATCGCAAATGAGTGCATAAGAGAATTTATACCACCCTTGGATGCAGAATACAGACTTCTTCCGAAGATGCTTTGGTGGGAATGTACAGAGCTCATAAAAACAATGGAGCCTTTGCCGCTCTCTTTCATAAGAATGGCAGCTTGCTGTGCACAGAAAAAAGAAGCTTTGAGGTTTGAATCCATAACGGCACAATATTCTTCCTCGCTGATATTTAATAAGTCCATATCAACCCCTAAATTTGCCGCATTGGCTACAAAGGTGGTAAGCTCTCCAAAATCTTCTTTAATTTTTCGAAACGTCTCTTTAATTTCCGTTACATGTGTAAGCTCTAATTTGTATCCTTTGCATTTTACATTGTGATTTTGGCTGATATAGTCTGCCACTTTTTCAATTTCCAAAATCGGACTTCTGGCGGATATGGCAACATTAAACCCTTCGGCTGCAAATTTTTCTGCGATTGCAAGTCCAGTGTTTTTGGTTCCGGCAGTAATAAAGACCGTGGACATTTTTCGTTCCTCCCATAAACTGATTATATATCGATTATAAAACAAACAAAAATAAAGTAAATGTTTAAAATGGGCATAAATTTATAAAATTCGAGCATATTGTTGACAACCTTGCTTTTTTTGATATATAATATATCAAAAAGTGCGATTTGTGAGAGGATAACTCATTTATGGATTTAAAAAGCACAGAAATTTCATTGCTTTTTGCAATGAAATTCAAACCCAAAAACGTGAAAATGAATATAAAAAGCAGGCATCAGCACTCGTTTTTATACATACAAGAAGGGGAGTATAAATATTCTTTTGAAAGGCAGGAGTTTGTAGCATTTGCTGGTGATGTTCTTTATATTCCAAAGGGTGCATCTTACAGTTATAACATTATAACCGGCAAGGCTTATTGCTATCAGCTGGAATTTGATATGTGTGATGATTTTTTGTTTTCGCACTATCCTGTAAAGTTCCAGAAGAAAGAGGAAGGTATTCAACTTATAAAAAATATTGTTACCCTCTACGATACAACATCTCTGGAAGATAGATTTAATGCAATAGGGGAACTTTATAAATTATGTGCACTGCTTGCAGGTCAATTGTATAAACAAACTGTAAAAACAAGCCACATACAGCCGGCAATTGTGTACATAGATAATCACTATAATAAAAAAATTGATATGAATTATCTGGCTGAACTGTGTTTTATGAGTCAATCACAACTAAGAAGATATTTTAAAAAAGAATATAATATGACTCCTACGGTTTATAGAAACAGCCTGATAATAGAAAAGGCAAAAAGTATGCTTTTGTACGATTGCCTCAATATCGGAGAAATCGCAGATAAACTGGGATTTGATAATATTTATGCTTTCAGCAATATGTTTAAAAAATATTCGGGGCTATCACCAAGCCAGTTTGCAAAAAACAAAAATAAGCATATAAATTCAGATGGGTTGCCTGCTTGATTGGATTTATTAAATACTTTGTTTAAAAGAAATTCAATATGTTTTTTCGTTATACAATCATCCCCAAAAGAAAGTGTTACTGCACTCTCTTTTGGGTTTTTTGTGCGTTTTGGGTTGTCAATTTTGAATTTATCTGTCAATTACTTTCATATAACTACTTAATGAACTGATTTACGAATTGCAGCAAGAATAAAAGTTGTATTTACAAAAAATGATTTTTGTAGTATAATGACGAAAAGGGGGGAGAATATGGACTGTGTAATATATAATCCGCTTGAAGAATTTGAGAAAAAATTTAAAAATCTTCACCTTGAAAAGACTGGTAAATTTTTTGATTCTCTTGTTGAAAAGTCCGGTGTCAATATTGAAGAAAACAAAAAAACCGTCGAGGAGTATAATACATATAAAGATAAGCTGACAAAGCTTAAAAGAAAACTGAATCTTTGGAGATTTTTAAGAGTTATTATGTGTATATCAGTTGTGCTTATCCCTCTGGTTGTTATGAAAATAACTCCTAAAATCCACACATTACGTGAGGAAATTACGCAAGCTGATAACAAAGCTGATGAACTTTTAGCAAAAGCATATGACCAGATGCTGCCGCTTAATAGTCTTTTTACCGATAAAGATGCATTAAATCTTATTCAGGATACAATTCCACTTCTGTCTTTCGATGATGTGTTTTCGGCAAATAAAGAAACAGATATGAAAATAAATTATGATTTTTCTGTCAGGAATGAAGATGAAGAATCTTCAATAGATGTGTTGTCGGGCGAATATAATGAAAATCCGTTTTTGTTTGAAAATAAGTTTGTTCATACTATGGGCACAGAGACTTATCACGGATATAAGACAATTTCCTGGACAGAAACCTATACGGACAGTTCGGGAAAGACAAGACGAAGAATAAGAACACAGACACTGCACGCTACGGTTGTAAAACCCAAACCGTATTATACCACGCAGGTTGTGTTAAATTATGGCTCTCAAGGCGGCCCTGAATTGTCATTTAGCAGAGACGCCTCTCACCTTGAAAGAAAGAGCGAGAGGGAAATTGAAAGATATGTCAAACGTGGAGAAAAGAAACTAAAAAAACTGACTGATAAAGCAATAAGAGAAAACGATGATTTCACAAGTATGTCAAACACAGATTTTGAAGTTCTCTTTGACGTTCTGGATAGAGACGACGAGGTGCAGTTCAGAACTCTGTTTACCCCTCTGGCACAAACAAATATGGTTGATTTGATTTTGTCTGAAACCGGGTATGGCGATGATTTTAATTTCATCAAAAATAAGAGGATGAATAAAATTATATGCAATCATAGTCAGGGACGGGATATGAATCTGCTGCCGAGTGCATACACGTCGTATTCGTTTGATATTGTAAAGAACAACTTTGTAAGTAAAAATGCAGAGTTTTTCAAGGCAGTTTATTTTGACTTTGCACCGCTTCTTGCAATACCTGCATATCAGGAAAGACCGGTACATTCACTAAAGCCGGTGCCTGATTATGAGCAACTTTACTCGCTAAAAGAGTGCGAGACACTTGCAAATGCATTGGATGCACAATATGTTGTTCATCCGAATACAAAGACAAATGCAATTCTCAAGTCAAGCTTTGTCCGCTCAGAAAATAATGTCGATGAAACCTGTATAACGGCTTATTCGTATGATATAGAACAAAGGGTAGATGTAGTTTCGGTATACGGGGGCGACGGCAGATACCATAACGTTTCTGTACCGTGGGATGAATACCTGCCGCTTGAAGCGAAAAATAACTTTTTTGTTACAAAACAAGAGAATTGTAAAGGCTTTGATGTGATGGCAAGCCGTGATGGCCTTTGTATGTTTAAAAATAATTAAAGATAAAAGGAGAATTAAAAAATGGCAAATCAATTAGATGAACTCAATCCTCAAGTAAGACAAGAAGGACTGGATACTAATGTTATCGTAAAAAAACTGCCTGCAGAGGCAGGCACAGGCTCAAAGCTTTTTGAGATAGCTCTGTGGATACTTGGAATAATCCCGGGACTTGTTTTTCTGTTTATGAAAATAAATGCACAAAAGCATTTTGATCAGCTACAGCAGAAGATACAGAGAAACGCATCGCAAATTGATAACTATCTCGAGCAGAGAGTTATGGTGCTTCAGAACTGTGCACGTCTGCTTGATAAAGCTATTGACCTCGATAAGAGTACTTTTGAGAATATTGCTAAATACAGATCGGGTAATGTTGGCGATAAGGATGAGGCACGAAATGAAGTTGAAGGACAGATAGAGACAATTTCAAGAGATATCAACGTGGCAGTTGAAAACTATCCGGACTTGGCAGCACATCGTGAAATAGCAGATGCAATGCAGCAGAATATGTACCTGCAAAGAGAAATTACCGCAGCAAGAG
>JAZQVQ010000176.1:0-4693 GCA_045631825.1 Eubacteriales bacterium
GTTAAGCCACTTACATTTTACTTGGAGGTTATTACTTTTTCTATATTCGGGCTTGCTTATAGCTCGCCCGTTTTATTGTAGCTCCGCTCGTTTTTGCCCCCGGTAGAACCTGGGGTTTATTTCCACGTCTAAAGACACCAATACATAGAAAAAACGGCTTTTCGGCCGTTTTTTCTACTTTTTAGTTACAGTGAAATTATTTTTAAAATTTCTCTTCTGTTATTTCTTTTTTGTATGGTCTGTGCATTTTGCTACAGCCCCTTTTATGCTAATTGTTTTTCAAATCATCGCAAATACGTGTAAGTATAAACGAAATTATTGCTCCGGAAAAAATGCAAAGCAGGTAAGTGATTACACCAACAAAATCAAATTCCATACGGGGAATTATCATTATTGTTGTTGCACACATTAAACCTATAATGAAATGCGACATAACCGAATGAAACTTACAGTAAGCTTTGTTTATTATGCTTGATAAAAGCAGGACAGATATAACAGCACCTATAGCAATAGGGCAAATAACATTTAATTTTAATGTTGATATACCTGACAGCATCGGTTCATATAAACCAAAAAATATAATTAATGTTGAAGAACTGAGTCCTGGAATTATAAAACTAAGTCCCCACAAAATGCCACAAAAAATATAGGACAAGTAACCTTCTGACAATGCAACACTATTTCCGGAATTTAAAAATAAGAGAAGTGCATACATTAATACAAAACCAAGAAGCAGCGATATGTATGACTTTGCATTGCGTTGTTTTGCACCGGCTTGCGACCAGAGCGATGGCAACGTTCCGATAATAAAGCCAACAAAAACACAAATAACTAAAACCGGACTTGTTCTTAACAGAAACGCACCGATCCCTGATAATCCTAAGAAACCTAAAGCACCGCCAAGAACAAATACGGATAGCATTGGAAAATACTTGCGTATATTATCCCTCGGGCTTGACAAAACCGATATAATCGGGTGATACATACCAAAAGCAACGCAGAGTGTTCCACCGCTTAGTCCAGGCATAATTGCACCGAATCCCACTAAAATTCCTTCAAACAACCAGACTAAAAGTTTAAATAAGGTTTTTCCTAAAAAGGTCATAAGAAATTAACCACCATTCTTTAAGTAATTAGGTGTTTTTCATAACTACCATGCTTACACAGTCACTTACGTGTTCACAAGCATCGGCACATTTTTCCATTTTTTCGTAAACTTCTTTCCAGGCGATGATGTCAAGCACATCATGGAAATCGTCTTTTATGCTGAGAGCTGCCTTTAAGAACAACCAGTCACATTCTTCCTCGAGGTGATTTAGGTCAACAATCAATTCATGAAGCTTCTGCGGCTTTTTAAAGTTGATAAACTCTGTCATCATATCTTTCATAACAGTACAACAATTAACAAGCTTGTTTGCAAACTCTAACGCATATGGAGAGATTGATTTGATATGATTGATATAAATGTACTGAAGAACTTCTTCAATGCTGTCAGTTACTTCATCAATGTTCTGACTGATAACTTCGATATCTTCACGGTCAACCGGTGTAACAAAAGCTCTGGCTAAAGCTGCAGTGATTTCATGCTTTTTGATATCTCCTGCGTGTTCATATTCATGCATATTGTTAAGCATAGTCTGAATGTCGGAATTCTCAAAATTTGTAAGACATTCAACAAGGTAATTAGCTGCATTGTAAGATGCGTCAGCAGCACCAATTAGTGTGTCAAAATAAAACTTATCTGATTTAGCCATTTTTTATAATTCCTTTCAAATTTTATGTAAATTAAAATATCATCATAAAGAGTTTAGTCATACAGAAACCTATCAATCCACAACCTGGGAAAGTAAGTACCCAGGTAAGACACATCTCTTTGACAACCGAAAAATTGATAGCTTTAAGTCTCTTAACTACACCAACACCCATTATTGATGTTGTTTTTGCGTGTGTAGTTGAAACGGGCAAACTGAATATCGAGCAGAAGAGCAGTGATAGGGAAGCTGCGATATCCGCCGAAAAACCTTGATATTTTTCAAGCTTTACCATATCCATACCAACAGACTTTATGATCTTTTTGCCGCCTATTGCAGTACCGAGTCCCATAATTATGGAACAGATAAGCATAAGCCAATCGGGAGGAGCAACCTCCTGTGGTGTCTGACCATTGGATAAGAAAACACAAAGAAGAATTACGCCCATAAATTTCTGTCCGTCCTGTGCACCATGCATAAACGCCATACTTGCAGCACCAAAAATCTGAGCATATTTAAAAACTGGCTCTGTCTTTCTTCTATGAACGTTCTGGAATATTTTTGTAATTAACTTGCAGACAATAAAACCTAAACCAAAACCCAACAGCACTGATATTACAATACCATACAATACTTTTACCCATTCAGCACCGTTAACACCTTCAAGGCTTCCGTGAAGAGCAATAGCACTTCCTGTAAGACCTGCTATCAAAGCATGGCTTTCGCTTGTCGGGATACCAAAAACCCACGCAAGTGTTGCCCAGGTAACAATAGCAAACATAGCGGCACTCAGGGCCACAATAGATTCCTTTGAATCCGAACCGAAGTTTACCATTTTTGTGATTGTTTCAGCAACTGTTGCGTTAATCTTTGTCATAATGAAAACACCAAGGAAGTTAAATACAGCAGCCATAAATATTGCTGCACGAGCTGACATACAACGTGTTACAACGCAGGTTGCGATAGCGTTGGGCGCATCAGTCCAGCCATTGACGAGTATAACTCCAAATGTTAAAGCAACTGACAGAAACAACAAGGGATTTGCTAACATTTGTTCATAGAAATACTGCAAAGAAAGATCCATTCTTAGTCCTCCGAAATTTAAATTCATTTGTTTTATACATCCCAATACCAAATATATGTAAAACAATTACAATAATACCGGCAAGAAAGTAAATATTATCAAATCTTCATAATTATAACATTTTTTGACATAAAAATCAATACAAAATTTAATATTTGAACATATATTTACAATTTATTTTCCTAAAAAAATCCCGCTCGTTGACAATTTATTATTAATGTTGTATAATCTACTAAAATCAAAAGAAGGAGCTTTATATGTATTTTGCGATAATCGATGCGTGCAGCGATGTCAGCCGTCTTGGAACAATAGCATACGGAGACAATATTTTGGACATTGTTATGTGGTTTTGCGACGAGTTCAAGGAATATTATGATATGTACTCAGATGACCTTGAAGAAAGCGAAAAAGAGGATATTTTAAATCAGTGCGAGGAACTTTGCGAAATAGCAAAGCAGGATGGTCTTTCAATGGATGACTTGACAGGACTTAATTTTGGAATTTCTGATGTTTCGGTGGAAATTATCGGTGTATATGATAATATAGCCGATTTGAAAATTGCTTTTGAGAGATATGTATCAAATAAACCAAAATATAAAAAAATAGTTATAAATACTGATGTTTCGGATTTTGTTTGCGAATGTGACAGAGTCAATACTCTTTTGATACGAGAGAGTATTTAATCTTCAAAAAGCCTCATATCATCGGGAATAGGGGCATTTATAGTTATTTCTTTATCCGTAAAGGGATGTTTAAAGTTTAATTTGTAACAATGAAGAAGTGCTCTGTTGTCACCTATTTGTGTTCCGTATAAAAAGTCTGAATAAATCGGACAACCTATGTGTGAAAGGTGAAGCCGTAACTGATGTGTTCTTCCTGTTTTTGGATAAAGGTGTATCAGTGAAATGTTTTTTTCTTCATCTGTCTTTTCAACAATATACTCGGTTATTGCCTGTTTGCCGTTTTCGCCTATTTTGCGTTTTATGACACTGTTTTCCAGTCGTTCGATTTTTGCATCTATTATTCCAGAATTGGCATTTGGGATACCGACGCAAACGGCATAGTACTCTTTTAGGATATTACCTTTTTGCATTTCGTTTGTGAGTCTTTGACAGGTAACTGAATCTTTTGCGATAAGTACGACGCCCGTTGTGTCACAGTCAAGACGTGTTATTGGTCGAAAGGTAACATTTTTACTCTGATAGTGAAACATAAAAGCATTTGCGAGTGTATCATCGTGGTGATTTGATGATGGATGTGTCGGCATACCCGATGGCTTGTTTACAGCAACAAGATATTCGTCTTCATATAATATGTTAAACGGTAATTTCTTTGGAGTTATATTTGAATTATTGTTATCAGAAATTTCAAGCGTAAGAATATCGCCGCTTGTAACGGTTTTTCTTACTGTAACTGCGTTGCCGTTTAGTTTAATTGAGCCATTATTTTTTAGCTTTGATAAAAGACGAGATGAAATTTTAAAGTTGTTTTTAATAACAGATTTTACTTCTTTCTGGCTTTCAACCTGTGTAATTGCGTGTTTTAATATCATAAAAATGCCTTTCGGTAATTGGAAAATTTTTGTTGACAAACTGTGTTTGTAGTTGTATAATAAAAATAAATTCAATATCAATTCAATTTCAATGGAGGTAATAAAGTGGACGTACATAGTCGAAGTAAAAAGTGCATAATGTGTGGAATGTGTGCGGTCCTTTTTGCCGTACATATATAGTACTGTTTAGTTTTAAACTGTATTTCCCGCCGTATTTGTCAATATCGGCGGTATTATTATGCCTGCTTACTTGATGCCAGACTTTATGATTTAGTAAGGAGGAACAAAAAATGATAAAAGATATTG
>JAZQVQ010000177.1:0-11399 GCA_045631825.1 Eubacteriales bacterium
AGTCCATGTCTGTTTCTCAATACGCAAAACAACTCAAAATTTCAGAAGATGACGTATATGATTATCATGCAAATTTGATTTACAGAACAACAATGCCACAAAGTTCAATTAGACCTCGTGTTATGGAAAGAATGAAAGAAATTGATAAATATGAGGATGTAATTTCAATTGAATATGTTCCAAAAACAGGACGCAACAAAGGTCAAACATATGAACAGTTTTATTCGGGTGAAAAGTACAACTTATTTGCGTGGCTTTCTGATGTAACTGAATTTGTTGACGGCATTGCATACAAAAAAGACTTGCAAGGTACATATTGGGATTTTGTTTCTGGTACAAAAAATCTCACAAAAGAGGGTAATGTCGAATTCCCGAATGGTAAGAAGCCAGTTGATTTAATAAAACGTGTGATAAGTTTATACCCCAAGAACGATATTACGGTACTCGACTTTTTTGCTGGTTCTGGGACTACAGCTCATGCCGTCATATCTCAAAACAAGGAAGATGATGGCAATAGGACATTTATTGTTTGTACAAATAACGAAAACAATATTTGCGAAGAAAAAACATATAAAAGGTTATCAAATGTAATTCTCGGATATACAACAGACAAAGCCAAAGTGATTGAGCCGAATAATGCAAACCTCAAATACTATAAAACTAACATCATAGTCAAGACTTCACCCGACCCCGACTACAATATTGAGGGAGAACTGCTTGGGCACATTGTAGAAATGGTACAGCTTGAATACGCTGTCAAGCTTGACGGCACAAACTACGTTCTGCTTATGTCTGACGAGCAGGCTGATAACTTCATAGCAAACGATGAAAGCCTTGCAAGATGCAAAGCTATCTATGTTTCAACCGCTGTACTTCTTACGGCTGAACAGCAGAAAAAGCTGTCTGATAACGGAATAGCTGTCTTTGTTATTCCCGACTACTACTTTGAATCCGAACTTCTGGAGGTGGGAGAAAGATGATTAACTTACCAAGCGGACTATTTGATTTTCAAGAGGCTTGTTCTCTCTACCTCATTGACACCGTATCAAAAAAGGACAGTAAGCAGACAATTACTGTCAAAGCTCCCACAGGTGCAGGAAAGACGATAATTCTTATTGACTTTATTGACAAGTATCTGAACTCTGTTGGTTCCAATACTGCTTTTATCTGGCTGTGTCCAGGTAAGGGCGACCTTGAAGAACAGAGCCGTGATAAGATGAAAGCACTTCTGCCAAGCAAGACAACCAAGAATATGCACGATGCTCTACTTTCTGGATTTGAAGCAGGAAGTACAACCTTTATAAACTGGGAGCTTGTTACCAAAAAGGGAAACAAAGCAATAAGCGACACAGAAAAGAAAAACCTCTTTGACCGCATTTCAGAGGGACACCGAAAGAATATTGAATATATAATTATTATTGATGAGGAACACTCAAACGACACCAAAAAGGCAAATGACATCATAAGTGCGTTCTCCGCAAAGAACATAATTCGAGTTTCAGCAACAGCAAAAGAGAACAAGCTTTATGAGTTCTATGAGATTGACGAAATGGACGTTATTTCTTCTGGACTTATAACGAAAGCACTCTATATCAACGAAGATGTTGATTATAGCGGTGATTTTGAAAGCGAACACGGATATTTGCTTGAAATTGCAGATGTCAAGAGAAAGCAGATTGCAAAGGCTTATTCCGAACAGGACGGAAAGGCAAAGTCAATCAGACCTCTCGTTATCATTCAGTTCCCCAATTCTTCGGACAAGCTAATTGAAGCAGTTGAAAACAAGCTCTCCGATATGGGTTATACCTATACCAACGGTATGGTTGCAAAGTGGATGAGCGACACACAGGAAAAGAAAAATCTTGAGGGAATTACCGAATTGTCGGCAACTCCCGTATTCCTGCTTATGAAACAGGCTATTGCAACAGGTTGGGATTGTCCCAGAGCAAAAATACTTGTTAAGCTCCGTGAGAATATGTCAGAGGACTTTGAGATTCAGACTATCGGAAGAATCCGCCGTATGCCAGAGGCAAAGCACTATGACGTTGATGTTCTTGACTTTTGCTATTTATACACCTTTGACGAAAAGTACAAAGAGGGTATAAAAGCGGCTATGAGTGAAGCATACGAAACCAAGCGTGTGTTCCTCAAAGACAAGTGCAAGACCTTTACTCTACAAAAGCAACTGCGAAACAAAGACCTTGATGGTCTGGGAGAGCGTGAAACTTTCCTTGTCGTATATAAATATCTTGTTGATAAATACAAACTCACAGGGAACAAAGAAGATAACAAGCTTCGCCTTGAGGGAGCAGGATATGTTTTCAATGATGAGATTATAGGTTATATGCGTGAGGGTAAGTTTGTAAAAACAGATTCCGTTCTTGACGAAAACTCTGGTACATACAGACAAACTTCACGTACTGTCAATACACATACACACGGTATTGAGCTTCTTCACTCTGTCGATGTCATAAAATCCACTATCGGTATGACAACGCAGAAGACAAAAGTCATTCTTGAACGACTTTTCAGAAAGAATGTACTTGTACCACACAAGCTATTATCTCTCACAACGCCACAGTACTATGCTTTCGTTATCAACAACGAGCATACTCTTAAAGTGGATTTTAGAGAAGCTACTGCAAATCTCGCGGTGCAGACAGGATTCTTAGAACCAAAGACAATGCCTTTCACTATCCCCGAACAAGAGCTTTACCGCTATGACCCAACAGAAACAGATGTTGAAGAAATGCTGTCAAGTGCGTATAAAGATTACTCGTCTGCTATGATTGTCGAGGGAATCCGCTCAAAGTCGGAAAGGTTGTTTGAACGCTATTGCGAACAGCAAACAGACATTGAATGGGTTTATAAGAACGGTGATACAGGTCAGCAGTATTTTTCAGTTGTGTATATTGATTCTCTACAAAAGCAATGGCTTTTCTATCCCGACTACATCGTTAAGAAAACAAACGGTGATGTTTGGATAATCGAAACTAAAGGTGGAGAAAGCGGAGGAAAGAGCAAGAATATCGACATACAAGTTGAGAACAAGTTTGCTTCTTTCAAAGAGTATGCGGAGAAAAAGGACTTGAAATGGGGATTTGTCAGAGATAAGAATGACAAGCTCTATATCAACAATACCGAATATACCGACAATATGCAAAACGAAAACTGGAGACCTTTGAAAGAATTATTTTAATATTTGTTATATTCTGGCTTATTCCGAACTATAATGTATTGTGAGAATTATTTCACACCTCTCATATCTGTACTCTCAAAGAACAGACAGGGGCAGGAAGTAGAATGGATGGAATAAAAAAGGTTTATCCCTGCCGTAAGGCAGGTGTAAAATAAAAATGGTTGGAATAAAAACGACCGCCAGAGTGTATTTATCTACATTCTGGCGGTTTTTATATGGTGGTGGAATAAATGGAATTAGATTTAACATTGTTTGAAAAGAACATTTCAAACATGAATTTATTTGAGTTGGCTGATTGGTTGGATGCTTGTAGAAACCAAGTCAAAAGAGAAAACTTTGACACCGACAACGAGTACTACGAAAAGCTTCAAATCTTTTGCGATGCTTGGGAAAAGCATTACAACAAGTACGAGGCTTTTTATAGCAATAAAAGTGGTATAAGTGCGTGCAATGTGGTGTTCTACCAAGCATTGTTTTATACAACAGTTAAGGACAACGCTGTACTTGTAACAAAACTTGATGCTGGAGAACATATATCTCCTATAGCAACTTGTAAGGATTTAGAGAATATCACTATCCATAAAGATGTGACACTAGGCGAAATAGATTCTCTAATAGGAAATGTGTTTGATGAAATAGTAAAGATATTTGAAGGAGAAAAGTACAAAGATGCTCTGAAAAAATATCTGGTTAATTGGCGTTTCTCAGAAATTAGAATTATTAGATACGTTAGATTTAGAGACAAGGGTGTTAATAAAGTACTTGCTTCATCGTACAATGAGTTAGAAAATCTTGCTCAGCAACATCAATCTTTTGTTCATATGGATTTGAAACAGAAAAGAACCAATTACACAAACGGTCTTAAACAGTACGATATAACAAAATCTGTGTATAGCTATTTTTGCAGTAACGATAAGTGCGAAAAGGACTTCACAAAAAAGATGTTCGTAAATCTCGGCTTCCTTTTAGGTTTGTCGTTAGAGCATTTAGAAGAACTACTCGAATACAACGGCTATTCCATAAGTGAAAACAGTCAAAGAAAGTTTGACCAGATTATCCGCAGAGCGTTCAAGTGTGGCTTTAGCAGAGAAATGACAATAGGATTGCTTGACATTGAAAAGAAAAAGGGGTATAATGTACCTAACCTTACAACAAACAGCAAACAAAAATGACAACACTGCTGACAACACTTTTGACAACACTCCGTTAATAGACTACGGAGACAGCCGATATTTTTGATATTTTGGCTACTAAAATGGGCATTTTACACCACGATTTATGCCCTAAACGCCACAGACTTAGGAGTGGGAATAATCCCAAAACTCCGAAAAGCCTTGTATTTCAAGGGCTTTCGAGGTTTTAAGGCTTAGAAAAAATGTTTTTGACGCACATTTTTTTAAAAGCCCTAAATTCAGAAGCAAAATGCTCTGCTGAAAACAAAACAAAGACAACGAACCCACAGCAGAATCTTCTTGCTGTGGGTTCTCAATTTTTATGATATAATGAGTTCGATAAACTTGAATATGTCAATTTGACAAGCAGTAGTGAAATATATTAGGAGTAATATGAGAATTTTAAGAAATGCAGATTATGACTATGATTCCAACAATGTATCTGAAATAAATGGGTATACAAAATGGTATGATTGGAATATAGTCAAAAAGCATACTCGCATAATAAATATAATCATAACAATAATACTTGTAATTGTTGCTTATTCTTTTCGCCAATCATTGCGTGATATACTTGATATAACATCATTGATTTTCATTATACTTGTTGGTATTCTTTTTTGGTTGGCATTACCCCTATACATGAAATATTGCATCTAATTCCTTTATCAAAAGGTGTACTTGACAATAAATGTATTATTACAGTAGGACACGGAACCGTTAGTGCTATATATAACGGTTATACCAATTTATATCAGCAGTTGATAAGTTTAATATTACCATTTACTGCTTTTCTTATATTACTTGGTCTTGGTGCGATTTTCACAACTGGTGTTATAAAAATTGTTTTCTTGTATTTGTTAATATTATCTTCTTTCGGAAGTTATACCGATATTTATATGTTTTTCTATTCTATGAAACACATTGGGAAGAATGATATTGTTTTTGGGCTTTATAAAAAAGAAAATTGACAAATTCCAATTTGGCGAACAGTTTAATATCAAGTAAAAATGCTCTGGCTAAATTTCGCCGGAGCGTTTTTCGTAAACCAATAAAAACGGAAGGAGCAGGAAAATATCCCTACCTTCCGCTTTTGTGTAAAACCATATAATCAATTCGAAAATTCTGATACCTTTACATACTCTATAAATGTTTTAAGACTTTTTGATATCCACTTGTTTTTGTGATAAATAAGCTGTTTCCAGATGTCAATATTTATATCGCAGACATCAAGATAACATAATGCCCCTGACTGTACCATATTTTTTGTGACAAAATCGGGTAAAAACGAAATCATATCGCTTTGAGCGACTAATGAAGTAATAATGTCGGTTCTTCCAATTTCAATAATGGGGGTTATTTCTAAAGATTTTTTTGCAAGTTCCTTGTCGAAAACCCGCCTGTAGCCCTGACCGCACTCGGTCAGAATAAACGGCTCACCTATAATATCCTTTATGGATAGCCCTTTGACGTGTGTAAATTTTGATTTGGAATTTGCAACAAAGTGTGCAGATAGTGGCTCTTCCTTTGCGATGATGTAATCTTTCTGGTATGAATGAGCATCAAGGGTTATAATGATATCAGCTTCGTTGTGATCAAGCATATCGAACATTACAGATGTATCCGCAGTTGTGAATTTTATGGAAATGGAAGGATACCTGCGGTGAAAATCTATGTAACTTGTGTTTATCATTTCATCACATACAGAATCGGGAGTTACAATGTGAATGTGCCCGTGACAGTCCTGTTCTTTCTCGAGGCTGTCCTTGAACTCATCTGTAATTGTGCGAATTTGATGGGCGTACGAAACAAGCTCACGACCACGCTCGGTCAGCGTAATTGTGTGGTTTATTCTTTCAAATAAAAGACAGCCAAGCTCGTCCTCAAGCTGCTTTATCTGGAATGATATGGTTGATTGTGAATAATCAAGCTGTCGTGCGGCTTTTGTAAAACTTCCAAGCTCTGCTACATAAATAAAAGTAATTAAATTTCTTAGCTCCATTGTCAAATTCTCCTTAATCGAAAATTTCGATGATAAACATTAAAACTATTCGTTTGACTAATCTTAAAAAGTATTATATACTAATTTACAAGAAAAAGCAAGTAATGGAGGAAAAATAAAATGACAAGAGCACAGCTATACACAATTATTGCCCTTTGTGTTTATGCAGTAGTAATGGCATTGATTGGTTGTATCAGTTATGGTAAATCAAAAACACTCGACGGTTTTCTTATCGGAGGTAGAAACATAGGTGGATGGTTAACAGCCTTTTCTTATGGTACTACATACTTCTCTGCGGTAGTTTTTGTTGGATATGCAGGACAGCACGGCTGGAATATAGGTATTGGAAGTATCTGGATCGGAATAGGTAATGCAGTGCTCGGATGTCTTCTTTCGTGGATTTTGTTTGCAAACAGAACAAGAAAGATGACAAAAAAGCTTGGTGCAAGAACAATGCCTGATTACTTTGAAAAGCGTTATGCTTCTAAGGGTATAAAGATTTTTGCTGCAGTTATAATTTTTATATTCCTTGTTCCTTATTCCGCAGCAGTTTACAGGGGACTCGGTTCTCTCTTCGGTGCAGTATTTCCGGGAGTTGAAACTTGGGTATGGATGCTTCTTATTGCCAGTCTTACTGCGGTATATCTGGTTGCCGGCGGATATGTAGCAACCGCATATACTGACCTTGTTCAAGGTATCATTATGATTGCAGGCGTTGTTTGCCTTATCGTTTCAGTGCTTGGTCACGATTCTGTTGGTGGACTTTCAGGGCTTGTAGAAAATCTTGCGGCAATACCCGGTGACGGTAAGCAGCTTACAAATATTTTTGGCGGCTCATCCTTTAAGTTCCTTTGCTTTAACATTATGCTCACAAGCTTTGGTACATGGGGACTTCCGCAGATGATAGGTAAGTTCTACGCAATCAAGGATACAGCGGCAATCAAGCGTGGTACAATTATTTCCACTGCTTTCTGTGTTATTATCGGATGCGGTGCGTATCTTATCGGCTCAACATCAAGACTTATTCTTGGTGGAGTTCTTCCCGAGAGAGGCGTTGACTCTGTAATTCCCACTGTCTTAATGCAGGTATTGGGCGGCGGAACAGCAGGTATAATACTTTTGGCAATTATTATGATTCTTCTTCTTTCAGCTTCAATGTCAACACTTGAAGCAGTTGTATTGAATTCTGCATCAAGCGTTGCGGTTGACCTTATCCCTGCTATAAGAAAGAAGCAGATAAAGCCGGAACATCAGATGCTCCTTACAAGAATACTTTGCCTTGCATTTGTAGCTTGTTCCTTTATCTTTGCAACACAGAACATTCCAATTATTGTAAGCCTTATGTCATTCTCCTGGGGAGTTGTTTCGGGCTGTTTTATCGGTCCGTACGTCTGGGGACTCTTTTCAAAGAAGATTACAAAGATTGGAGCTTACGCAGGTATTTTGTCAGGTCTTTTGACAGTAGGTATTTCAACTCTTGTTATTACTCTTAATTCAGGATTTTCGGCAGCTGCTGCAAAATCACCCGAGATGGGCGTTGCTGCAATGGCAATTTCGTTTGTGATTGTTCCTTTGGTAAGTGCATTTACTAAAAATAAGGATAAAGACAGAGTGGAAGAAATATTTGCTTGCTATAACGAAGACTAAAATGTTGTTTATATAAAAAGTAAAGTTCGGAAAATCCGGATTTTTGCTTTTACGTGGGGATATTTATTGTTATAGTAAAAATTTTTGGTAAAACACTTGAAAATTTTAATTGCGTGTGGTATGATAATTATGTTAGGAGAAAGCATACATTCGTATTTTTGAATGCGTGCATCGGTTGTTTATGCAAATTTTTTAATAAAAATAATACATTTTCGAAAGGATGATTTTAAAATGTCAAGAGTAGTATTGATAACCGGAGCAACAAGCGGTTATGGTCTTGAGACAGCAAGACTCTTTAAAGAAAACGGGGATACTGTACTTATAGCATCCAGAAACTCCGATAAGGTTGCAAAGGTTGTAGAAGAATACGGCTTTGCAAAGGGTTACACCCTTGATGTAACAAAGTATGAGCAGTGGGTTGAATTAAAAGACGCTATAACAAAGGATTTTGGAATAGTAGACATTCTTGTCAATAACGCAGGTGGCGGGGTTAAGCTTGTCAATACGGTTGAACAGACAAAGGAATCGATTGATGAAGCAATTTCACTCAACCTTACAAGCTCAATCTATTCCTCCCAGCTTTTTGCACCCGGTATGATTGAAAAGAAGGACGGCGTGATTATAAATATTTCGTCAATTTGTGCACGTCATCAGTGGGGAACCTGGACAATATACGGAGCTGCAAAAGCAGGTTTGCTCAGCTTCTCTAAAGGTCTTTACACAGAACTTCGTCCTCACGGAATAAGAGTTACCTGCGTACTTCCCGGTAGAGCAAGTACAGGTTTCCAGAGCAATTCGGGAATTGATGAGTGTGAAGAAACAATGACTCCTACAGATATAGCAAATGCAGTATTGTATTGTGCAAATCAGCCTAAGGGTGTTGTTGTAGAAGAAATAACAGTCTGGGGTACAAGCCAGGACGTTCAGCCTCTTTAATGCGAAATAAGCCTAAATAAATATTGATTAAAAACCTCCCTCTGAAAGCTTCACAGCTGCAGAGGGAGGTTTAATAGTTGTCTGAAATCATAATTTTTTTAGCGTTTTTTGTATTGAATTATGCTTTTTTGAAGATTATACTATTTACACTGGTTACGAAGAATTTTTAACTGTCAAAACGAAAGGTTCAAGAAAAGGGTGGTTTGAATGATTACTTGTGTTGTTGTAGGAGCAGGTGGAAGAGGAAAAGATTCTTATGCTCCGTATATAAAAAGAAAGGGCTTAATGAAAATTGTTGGCGTTGCCGAGCCTGATGAAAGAAAGAGGGAACAGTTTAAAAAAGAATATAATATTTCGCATGAAAATTGCTTTGAAAGCTATGCCGATTTGTTTTCAAAAGGCAAAATAGCAGATGCATGTTTTATTTGTACGCAGGACAGAATGCATATTGAACCTCTTTTTATGGCAATGGAATGTGGATATCACATTATGCTCGAGAAACCAATTTCTACTTGTGTTGAAGAACTTATAGAAATTGAAAATGCGACAAAAAATTATGATAAAGTTTTCATAACGGCTTATGTTCTTCGGTATACCCCGTTTATTGAGAAGATAAAAGCTCTTATTGATTCTCAGGCTATTGGGTCAGTAGTAACTATTGGGCATAACGAAAATGAAGGTTTTTGGCATCACGCACATAGCTATGTAAGAGGAGAGTGGAGTAAAGCATCGGAGGCATCTCCGCTTATTGTGGCAAAATCGTGCCATGATTTTGACCTTATATTGTACCTTGTCAATTCAAAATGTACCAGTGTGTCTTCCTATGGTTCAAACACATTTTTTGTACCGAGTAATGCACCGGGCGAGGTTCCGCTAAGATGTACAGATGGATGTCAGTTTGCCGAAAATTGTGCCTACAATGCGATAGAATTGTATACGAAAGGTCCCGCAAGATACTTTGTACATAAATTTGAATGTGAGAATAATGATGAACAAATCGTTGAGGCATTAAAAAGTAATCCGTTTGGAAGATGTATTTATAAGTGTGATAACGATGTGTGTGACCATCAGGTTGTAAATCTGCAATTTGAAAACGGAGCTACCGCTGTGTTTACTCTGTCTGCTTTTTCTATGGAAAATACCCGAACAATTAAGATTATGGGAACCAAAGGCGAAATAGGAGGCTGTATGGAAAAGGGAATTATAACTCTTAAAACCTTTGGCGACCTCCGGGAGCAGGTTTTTCATGTGGATAAAGGTGAAACGAGACACTGTGGCGGAGACGGCGGATTGGTAGAGCATTTCGTATCCCTGATAAAAAACGGTGAAAATGGCACAGATAAAACAATGTTTGAATCTCACAGAATTGCTTTTGCAGCTGAAGAATCGAGAATTACGGGAAAAACCGTTGATTTATAAGATAAAGCAACAAAGCAGAGTCATTTGTTTTGCATAAAAAGGCGACTTTGTTTCTTTGAGCACAAGTATTTCGGTTTTCTCTAAACAGTACAGATGTGACGTAGTATATCATTAAAAAATAAATATTATAAAAACACCTCCCTCTGCAGCTGTGAAGCTTTAAGAGGGAGGTTTACATTTGCTTTTGTCGGATTATTCAATTATACTTCCTTGAGTGGAAATTGTCACAACTCTCCACGGAATAAACTTTCCACTTGCCTGGAGTGCATTTTTAACTGCGTTCTCGATGCCACCGCAACAAGGAACCTCCATACGTACAACAGTTACACTCTTTATATTGTTGTTTTTGATTATAGAAGAGAGCTTTTCTGTGTAGTCACCTTCGTCAAGTTTGGGACATCCGATAAGCGTTATGTGGTTGCGTATAAATTCATTGTGGAAATTTCCGTATGCATAAGCACTGCAATCGGCTGCTACCAAAAGATTTGCACCGTCAAAGTAGGGTGAATTTACCGGAACGAGATTGATTTGAACGGGCCACTGTATAAGCTGACTATCTACAGGTGCAGCACAAGTAACCGGACGAGTGCTTTCTCTGTGAATTGCCCTTGACTGTGTTCCGGGACATCCGCATGGGAGTGAGCCGGCGTGCTTTTGCTCTTTTGCCTTGAGTACTGCTTTTTCGTCGTAAGCCGGAGCATGTCTTTGCTCAAAGGAAATTGCATTTACGGGGCAGGCTGGAAGACAATCGCCAAGACCGTCGCAGTAGTCCTCGCGGGTAAGCCTGGCTTTTCCGTCAATCAACTCAATAGCACCTTCGTGGCAGGCGTTTACACAAAGGCCGCATCCGTTACATTTTTCCTCGTCAATTTTGATTATCTTTCTTATCATAATAAATTTCTCCTTCAAATTATATTTTAACCCTGTTTTTTATGGTTCCGTTGATTTTACGATTATATTATAGTATAATAGTTAAAACAAATCGGTTGTTTTTACAACGGAAAGAGTGAAAATATGAAAAAAT
>JAZQVQ010000178.1:0-3352 GCA_045631825.1 Eubacteriales bacterium
ACAAGAATTCATTCTGTTTTTGCTCGGGTGATTTCCATCCCAAAACCGACATAGGAATATGGTTTGAGCGGTACAGGTAACGCTTCATTTGAACGAGCAAGTCCTCATATGAATAAAAGCTCAAATAATTATAGAAACGCACTTGGTCGTATCTATGACTGCGTTCCACCTTTCCATTATGCCAAGGTGTTTTCGGGCGTTTTCGAGGTGTTTAAGGGTGGAGAACCCAAGTGAAAACACGCCCCTTTGCCACTAATTGTAAAAATAAAACTCGCTCCCGGTATAAATTTACTTTAATAACTAAAAATTACTATATATTTTTAGGCATATCTCCAAATTGCAGAACATTCGTTCGATTTTTGTTGACTTTTTAGCGATTTTGTGGTATAATATACTTGACAGTCGACGGTCAAATTATTATAATTTAAGGAGAAGAAATATTGAATAATATTTTATCAAACAGTCATAAACGCTATTCCTATTTCCCAAGCAGTATCCCAAAAACAGATTCAAACGAAGTAAACAAAAAACGCTCATCATTTTATGATGATTATCTTGAAAGATCAAACCAAAACAAAAAAGAAACGGCATTCTCAACAAATAGACCTGTCTTGAAATTGCCGGATTTAAAATCACAGGAAACTCTACCGATTTCACAAAACCAAAAAACTTCGGGAAGTGCAATAAAGAAAAATATAGAAAGTGTTCTTTCCCAAAAATATGGAGAGCTTGACACAAGACATATTTTTGACGGCGTTGATGACAAAGACATCGAGGACAACATAGAAACGGCGGAAAACACAATCAAAACGAATGTTGACAGAGGGGTCTTAAGCAAAAGCATATTGCCAAAGCTCCCGAATTTGCGTGACGGTCTTGCACTGTCCTATGCTGCTGCAAACAAAGGAAACAACAAGGCTGCGAAAAGGGCAATAGAGGCGGCGTATACGGAACAAAAGTCTGTAGAGTCATTTGACAATTTATTGCTAAATGAATCTAACAATCAACCGACAATTCAACCAACCAAATATTCAAGCTTTTACGATGACTATCTCAAGAGTAAAAACTCTAAGGATAGCAAGAATTTATGGAACAATATCAGCAAAGTCCTTGACTTACCCAAAGCAAATAAAAATCCACGTTATGTAAATGCAGATGTTTTAAATATGCGAAGTGCTCCTGGCACTGATTCAAAGGTTATAGGTAAATTGACAGATGGTACAGAAGTAAACTATACAGGAAACAAAACAAAGGAAATTGACGGTCATTTGTGGGCGGAAGTTACATATGACGGCAAAACAGGATGGGTGGCTGCTGATTACTTGAGAATAGCAAAGCCTCAGGAGTCCTTTTCAAATGACTCTGTTAATTCCTCTGCTACACCTGAGAATCCTGATCAAAGTGTAAGCCAAAATTCTTCCATATATGATGCTTCTACCAGTGCTGAGAATGTTCAAATCGGTAACAATAGCAATAAAAATAATAATCCAGCAGTTGAAATTCAAGAAAACAAACAAAGCCTTGATTGGACTGATCCAAATGCGGTTAGGAATGAATTTAACAAAGAGGGAAATCATGGCAATATGCAGTGTGCTGATTTGACAAAATGGGTAATTGATAAACACACGGATCTGAAGCGTCCGGAAGGCGGGAATAATGGCAATGTTTTTGCGGAAAACATTGCAAAATCAAATGGTCTTGCAACAACACATACACCCTGTGCTCCTGCAATATTTAGTGTCAAAGAAGGTACTTATGGTCCGGGCATTGATCCTCGTGGAGTGAGTGATAGTCAGTATGGGCACACAGGAATGGCTTTATCCGTTAAAGATCTTGGTAATGATATGTATGAAATCACATATATTGATACATACCAGGGATATAACAAAGATGGATATAATTCCAATGTGAGAACGAGAACTTTTAAGAAAGATGACAATGTAACATATGTCAGCCTTGAAGGACATCTAAAATAAATCTAACCGGAGGCCATTATGCTTAAAACAAAATTCCAAACTGCAGTTTTATCAGTGCTTGTTTTCACGGCATTTCTCTGCTTTACAGCATGCTCACCATGGCAAGTCCGTATCGGACAAGACAGTGGTGATGTTACAAACAACACACCGAAAGCTCAAGATGAGCAAGAGCCTACAAACACCGAGAAACCGTCTTGTGACAAGCAAGAAGAAGCGGTTTTGCCTGAGATTTTACCCGAAGAGCAGGATGCCGTACAAGAACCTGACATGAAAATCTTTTTCGGAGAGGAATACGTCAAAAGAGAGGATATTGCAATTCCAAAATATGTTCTGAAAAATATTCCGACAGAACCGGTAAAAAAGCAGGAATACAAGCTTGTTACGCCTACACAGGAAGAATTTGATGAAATAACTGAACGATTGAATCCTATTCTTTCAATGTTCTTATTTGATTACGATTGCGAAAAGGATAATATATACGAATTTTTGTTTGTTAACGATAGATTTTATTACGGTTATCCCGAGTATGATGACGAAGTAGCAGAATATATCGCAAAACCTCTTGCTATAAACACAGAAAACAACTTTTGGTTTTGGGATATTGTCGGAATCTATGAAGACGATCCTTTGAAGATTTTTCCAATATCCGAAGTGTCGTATGACGAAAATGGAAACTTGGATTTAGACAAAGCGTACAAGTTTTGCAAAGATGGAATAACATACACAAGGTCGGCTGTTATTGGGCATAATATGTTCTCCGGAGCATATATCGACTGGCTTGTTGAGGGTGTGTGGAACGGCAAAGTAAACCACGATACATATATGCAGTTTGACAACGAAAACCCCGCACAAATATACTACTATGACGGTAATTATTATACCCCAGAATATCCTCTTGACAGAGGCGGCGGAATAATGTATGGGCCTTATATTCAGGAAATAACACCTCTTGGAGATAATAAATATAAAATGATTTATTACAAAGATGACGGTGATGACTATAGCGACGAACCTGTCTATAACCAGTGGTATGAAACAGTTATAGGACTCAAAGAAACTCAGGACGGCTTCAGATTCTGGTCTATATTTGAGTTTAAATACACAGGGACATTGTGGAATTAATTATTGGCTGGAATATGATTAAAACGGCGTACTGATTTTAGCTTCAGTACGCCAAATTTGTTTTTCGGGCCGGTTTAATAAGTATTTGGTTTTGTGTTTAATATGTATCGGTGACATCCTCATCACTTGCAGCTTCCATCTTAAACTTATCCATAGCTTCCTTAGCTTCGGGAACGAGTCTTCTGTTGTTCATAATTAAATCTCCTTAACAAACATCATGATTTATACTTTTATACGATACTTTATAAATTTGT
>JAZQVQ010000179.1:0-6386 GCA_045631825.1 Eubacteriales bacterium
GTTAAGCCACTTACATTTTACTTGGAGGTTATTACTTTTTCTATATTCGGGCTTGCTTATAGCTCGCCCGTTTTATTGTAGCTCCGCTCGTTTTTGCCCCCGGTAGAACCGGGGGTTTATTTCCACGTCTAAAGACACCAATAAAAATCATCGGTCGGGTGACCAATGATTTTTATTTTTTAATTATTCAGCTTCTCTGTTTTTAGCATCAGTAATTATTTTTTGAGCAATATTGTCGGGAACTTCCTCGTAACGAACAAAGTCATAATCGAAATTTCCTCTTCCCTGCGTCATCGCCCTTAGTGATACAACATAATTTGACATTTCAGACTGCGGAACTTCCGCCTCAACTATTGTAACTCCTGTTCTATTTTCATCAGGATTCATACCGAGAATACGTCCACGACGTTTATTCAAATCACCTATTACATCACCGACAAGAGATTCGGGTATGCTGACAAAAAGCGAAACTATCGGTTCAAGCAATACCGGTGAAGCCTTGGGAAGTCCCTCGTTATAAGCAATTTTAGCTGCAAGCTTGAAGGATATTTCGTTTGAGTCTACTGTATGATATGAGCCGTCAAACAAATCTGCCGCAAGGTTTACAACAGGGTAACCTGCAAGAACACCTTTCTGCATTGCTTCAAGCAAGCCTTTTTCGACTGCAGGATAATAACCCTTAGGTACACTTCCTCCTACAACACTCTGTGTAAAAGTGAGTCCGAGTTCAGACCCCGGAGAGAACGTAATCTTAACGTGTCCATACTGACCGCTACCACCTGACTGTTTCTTATGCTTTCCTTCAACCTGAACAGATTTTCTTATGGTTTCACGATATGCAATTCTTGACTGTTCAAGATTTACACCTGCACCAAATCTGCTCTTGAGTTTTGAACAAATAACATCAAGATGTATATCACCAAGACCTGAAATAGTCATCTGCTTTGTTTCAGCGTTATTTTCGTATCTTACGGTTCTATCCTCTTCAAGAAGTCTTGTTATACCCATTGAAATTTTATCTTCATCACCCTTTGCCTTAGGCATTATCGCCATCTTCATATAAGGTTTCGGATAAACAATAGGAGCAAATTTAGCGTTTCCGCCAAGTGTATCGTTTGTATTTGTGTCAGTAAGTTTTGCAGTGACACCTATATCACCGCACATAAGCTGGTCTACTTCGGTTTGCTTTTTACCCCTGATTACATAGATATGAGTAAACTTTTCATCAACGTCGTTTGTAAGGTTTTTTAGCAGCATATCCTTCTTTATTGTACCATTCATAACCTTAAAGAATGACATTTTACCTATAAACGGGTCTGCTATTGTTTTAAATACAAATATACTTGTATCCCCATTCGGATCAGGCAAAACCTGATTTCCATCTACGTCTCTTTCTCCAAGTCTATCAAGCGGATTGGGGAATGATGATGCTATTATATCCATAATCGGAGCAACACCCATAAGCGTTGATGCAGAACCTACCATTACAGGAGCGATAGATCCGCTTATAATACCTCTATTGAGGGCAGTCTGCATTTCTTCAAGCGTAAATGCTTCTCCACCGAAGAATTTTTCCATCATTTCTTCGCTTGTTTCGGCCAGTGACTCCATAAGCATATCTCTGAATACATTGACTTTTTCCATACTCTCCGGTGGTATGGGCATTTCCTTGATAGTGCCATCTTTTATATACTCATAACCAACAAGAGTTATAAGGTCAACATATCCAAGGGGTTTTCTATCTATTATTATCGGAATAGCAACAGGACAAATAATATGACCAAACTTTTCACGCATTGCCTCTATTGTCTTACCAAAGTTTGCATTATCATCGTCCATCTTATTGATAAAGAACGCCTTTGGAACTTTACACTCGGTTGCGTATTCCCATGCAAGTTCACTTCCGACATCCACCCCGCTCTTTGCGTCCATAACTATAAGAGCTGTTCCGCTTATTCTCAGTCCCTGTTTTACTTCGCCCACAAAATCGAGGTAACCGGGTGTATCTATTATATTAATCTTACTGCCCTTCCAGAACAATGGCGCTACAGATGTTGATATTGATATTTTACGCTTTATTTCCTCAGCATCATAGTCACTTACAGTATTTCCATCAGTTGTTTTTCCCAAACGATCTGTTTCTTTAGCCAAAAAAAGCATGGCCTCTGCAAGTGAAGTCTTTCCATTTCCTCCGTGTCCTAAAAGACACACATTTTTGATGTTTCTGGTATCGGCTGATAAATTTGCCATGACATTTTGCCCCTTTCTATATAGTTACTAGACGTATTATTTATACAATAATAATAAAAGTTTTTATTCGTCTTTACAAATATTATAACGATTTTTTTGGCTTTTTTCAATATGTAATAATACTCATATATTAACAATGTTTTTTATGCATATTTCACAATAATATCAAATTTAACACCAATAATTAGTGATATTGTCACAACAAGGACAAAAAAACGGGCAATCGAAAGAATCGAAAACCCGTTTTAATTACTTAATCTTTATTTATTGAGAACTGAAAAAATTGTTGTCGGCAGGCACCAGATAAGCTGGAACAGCAAAACAAATATTATCGACGGAACATTGCCAATATTAAACATTACAATTACAGCTGAAATAATGGCACCGACTATTGCACAGAACATTGTTATAAGTGCATTTGAGCGATAGCATGAGCGAAGATTGTCAAGGCAAATAAATCCTTTAAGGAAGCTATGGAGACCGCTTAAGGAAATTATACTTCCCGAGCTTGTAGGTGAAACCCCTAGCATTGTATCTGACTTTTCAAATTTCTTGATAACAGAGACAGGATAGTTTGTATTTTTAAGGTTACCAATAACAAGCTCATTATTGATACACGGATCAAGAGAATTGATACCTACGCAAACACCTGCATCATACATACTATGCAAAACATCCTCAAAGTTTGGATTAATTGTATACTTGATATAGAATTTTGCTGACAGCTCACCATCAACCGACATATAAAGTATACTTCCAAGTGACTGTAAAAAGCTTTCGTCCACACTGTCTGAAACAGTTGTTATATCGTAAAGCTTCATAAAGTTTGAAGTCCCTATATAAACCTGACAGTCATCCACCATAAGCTTAAGTCCGTCAGCAGCGTGTTCTATAATACTGATTTCGGGATTCTGACAATCGTCCTGAATGGAATTTGCAAACACAAACGAAAGCGGTCCTCCGACTTTATCAAAAATACGTGCCATATAGATTATTACTTTATCAATTCTCGTCTGGCCGTATGTTCTTATGCTTGTTACCTTTACATTCTTCGGTGGGAAAACTTCGGTATCATCAAAGGAAATAATACCAGTATCCGTATATGTATCACATGCACCTTCACCGATAAGTGCTGTCTTAGTTTTCATACACTTGAGCGATGCAATAAGGTGAGGAAGTGCACAGCTCAAAAGAATATTAACCGGCAGTACCGACAGCATTACAAATGTTCCCGAGCTTACTGCACTATAAACATTCTGAGATAACACTCCACTGATTACACCAACAGCTATGCCCACAACAATCGAAACGATCGAAATATTAAAGGAATTCTTAAGTGCTTTTGGAACTGCTATTGATTTTTTGAAAAATCCTGTTATAAAATCGCTTCTGCCAACTGTAAAGATAGTCGTATCTGCTTCAAGGTACTTTGAGAATGCAGCAGCTTCAAGCGATGTTGAGTCAAGCTCCTGTGTTGCAAATTTCGGCATTTTCGATGCAACTATACAAAAAGAATTAAGTGTTGTATATGCCTTGACAAAGCTATTTACAGATAAGCACAACAAAGCAATACATCCTACAGAACAATATGTACGCATACCTGGGTTATCCCCTGCCACAAGTGCCGACAAAACCGACTGAACAGCACAAGCAAGCACTGAAACAATCACTATACTCTCGGCTGCAGGTTTTGAAGGATTAAATCCTCTAAAACCACGTTTTAAACCATCAAGGTTAAACATAACACAAAAACACATCAACTGCAGCATACAAAGTGCATTTACTGCACTGTATTTTCCTACCGTCAGAAACTCAGGTCTTGCCGAGTTTGTCGCAACTGTCGTTTCAAAGTAAACACACAAGGCGGTAAATACAAACGAAAGTACAAAAAATGCAAGCTTTTTAAGTGCATCTATCCTAAGTGCCTTCAATATTGTAGAATCCTGTGCCGCATCGGTATATTCAACTTCAGGCTCATCGTCATTGAGCAGTTCATCATACTTATTATCAAAGTCCTTATCGTTTTTACCGAATACTTTTAAAATTGCACTGTCCTGTTCAGTCAATTCTGAATCATCAAGTGAGTCTGCTGTGGTTTCCTTACTCTTTTCCGCATTGAAATCACCAACCAGTATTTCTATATCATCATTCGAGACAACATCACGACGTTTTCTCTTTTTATTTTCTGATTTACGGGCAAACCTTTCCGGCTGCTCGGTTGAAGTCTCATCAACCGTTTCAAAGCCCGAATCTGCAAGCTTACAAAGCTCATTTACTTTATCGTCTATACTGTGTGTATGCGTTGCATCAAAATAACTTTTAGCGTTACTCTGAAGTTCTGACAATGAAAGTTCCTCATGGTCTATGTCTGCACCTATCTCTTGTTTATCCGGTAATGTAAAAACAGTTGTCTTTCCTGAATTATATTGCTTGTCAGGAGAGTCGATACTTCCAAAAACTTCAAGATTTTCCTTTTCGACAACAAGGATATCCTCATTGTTCTTATCATCTGACTTTTCAAGAGCAGAAAACTCCTTCTCATCAAGAAAGCTTTCGTTTTCAATCTGAGCAGTTTCTGATTCGTTTATCTCATTTTCGGACACAACTTTTGCATCAAATTCCTGCGTTACCCCATTATTTTTTACAGGTGTGTTTTCGTTTGCCATAACAAAACCTCCGAAATTTATTTTTCGCCTCTTTGCTCTATTGCCTGATACAGAAGCACCGCTGCTGCCGTTGACACATTGAGAGAATTAACCTTTCCTCTCATAGGTATTGAAACAATATAATCACAGTTCTTTTTAACAAGCTCTGAAACGCCTTTTTCTTCACTGCCAAGAACTATTGCACAAGGTACATCAAAATCAACCTCAGTATACGATGTTCCTCCTGCTTCCGCTGCAAAAATCCAAAAGCCTTTTTCCTTCAAAGATTTAATAGTTTCAGTAACATTTACACATTTAACCGCAGCAAGATGTTCAACTGCACCTGCCGATGCCTTTGTAACTGCCGGTGTTATACAGGCACTATGCCTTTTCGGAATAATTATTCCATGAGCCCCTGCCCCTTCGGCACATCTTATTATAGCTCCGAGATTATGCGGATCCGAAATATTATCAGCTATAACAACAAGCGGTTTTTCCCCGCGTGATGCTGCAATCTCAACAAGGTCATCTATTGTAACATATTCCTTTTCCGATGCTATCGCCACAATACCCTGATGCTGTTCATATCCGCAAAGCTTATCAAGCTTATTCTTATCAACCTCTATAAGCGGAATACCCCGCGACAAAGCTTCGGCGGCAAGCACTGTAATAGAACCTTCACGTTCACCTTGACGAACATATATTTTTTCAACAGTTCTTCCAGATTTTAGCAGTTCCCTTACCGCATTTCTTCCCGGTACCGAGCCGTTTTCAAGAGCACCGTCCTTTTCGTCGGATTCGAACCCATTATTATACGGTTTTCTATTTCCGGCACTGCGTTTTTTGCTCTGAAAATCGCTTCTTCTATCAGATGCAAAAGACTTGTTTCTTTTTTTATTATCATAATTTTTATTATACATTTAAATACCCTTCAAAAGCACAGTTTCGCAAATTTATCATATTACAACAATAGTATAACATACATTTATCAATTTGTACAGAGAATTTTAAATAAAAATATCAAAATAACACAAATATTATCGATTTTTAAAACTAAACGCCCTGATTTTCAAATTCCTCATTTTCAAGCACTTTAATTGCTTTTTGTAAAACACTGTCAAGTTCCTGTGGAATCGGATATTGTGTGCACGTCTGTGCAACTCTTATATCGGGAACAATTCCTATACCATCAAAGCTTTTACCGGAAGGCAAGGAATACAGCATTGTCGAAAAGCTTATTACTCCTTTTGGCATAATTGAGAAAATTTCCTGTGTTGTTGCTTTACCATACGTATTTTCTCCTATTACCTTTGCCTTTCCGTATTCTGACAAAGTACCTGCGAAAATTTCAGCTCCTGCAACAGTGTTTTTATTTACCAGCACTGCCATCGGGAATGACAGTTCATTTATATCCGACTTTATGGTTGTTACATTTCCATCCTTACTTGTTGCAGATATAATAATTCCATCGGGAAGCATAAAATCAAGAAT
>JAZQVQ010000180.1:0-7367 GCA_045631825.1 Eubacteriales bacterium
AAGGTATCCGAAACTTAAAAAATCTTGACACGAGCGATTGCGAAAAAGGGCTGCATCTCAACATTATATGTCGCAATATAAAGAGTGGCGAATGTTGTAGATAGGAAGAAACTATATGTTTATAGAAGAATTATATTTTTATTATATTTCGCTAAAAACAGAATTTGTAGATTTTGATACTTATAGAGAATGGCTGAACAAGGCGTTTCTTGCGGATGACAACAAAGAAGACATTCTTTTGGAACTGCAATTTTGTACCGATAACACAGAAAAAACAATAGAAGAGATGCAAATTTATATATGCAATAGGCTAAATTCAATAGATGACCCTTGGTCATGGAATGATAAAGAGCAAGTTGAACAAATCACAGAGAAATTAATAAAGTTTTATGATTAATTTTCTGTCTTAACTTAACATAAAACTGCAACAAAAAATATTGGCATCTAGATTGTGCGGTCTTTATAATAAGAAAAACATCAAAAAATCAACTTTAATTTGAAGAGGTATTTATATGTCGAAAGAGCTGCTTGTTCAGTGCATTATAAAATTTCTTTTGGGATTTATACTTGTATCTTTGCTGATTTTTGTGCCGGCAGGAACAATCATCTTCATAAATGGTTGGGTTTTTATGGGTATTCTGTTTGTCCCGATGTTTGTTGCCGGAATTGTAATGATGATAAAAAATCCGCAATTATTGAAAAAACGGCTGAATACAAAGGAGCAACAACAAGAGCAAAGAATCGTGGTTCGTATAAGCAGTCTGATGTTTGTTGCCGGATTTGTTGTGGCAGGATTAAATTTCCGTTTTGATTGGTATACTTTGCCAGGGAGCGTTTCAATCGTGGCAATAGTTGTGTTTCTTGCGGCATATTTGCTTTATGCACGGGTGCTTTTGGAAAACACTTATCTGTCACGAACAATAGAAATTCAGGAAAATCAAAAAGTAATCGACACAGGATTATACAGCATTGTCAGACACCCTATGTACAGTACAACTTTGATTTTGTTTTTGACAATTCCTCTTGTTTTGGGTTCACTGTATTCTTTTTTTGTTTTTCTTGTGTATCCGTTTGTGATAGTTAAAAGAATCAAAAATGAAGAATTGTTATTGGAAACGAGCTTGAAGGATATCGTGAGTATCAGAAAAAAGTAAAATACCGCTTGATACCATTCGTGTGGTAACAACATTTAAAAATGTTTTTTGCCCCAGCTGCCAAATATATAAAAACACCAGATAAAACAATTTGATATAATATTCGGAGAAAGAATAAGACAATGAATAATAGTGTTACAAGAGATTTTACAACGGGAAATTTGCCCAAACAGCTTTTGTGGTTTACTTTGCCCTTTATGCTGTCCAATGCCCTGCAGGTTTTCTACAGCACTATAGATATGATGATTGTTGGAAAATATGTAGGAACTGCAGGACTTTCTGCTGTTTCTCAAAGCAGTCAGATAATGAACTTTGCAACTATGATATGCCTTGGCGTATCAAATGCGGGACAGGTTTTGGTTTCTCAGGCGATAGGCTCGGGAAAAAGAGAAAAAATCAATAACATAATAGGCACACTGTTTTGCCTGCTTGTGATACTGGCACTTGTTTTCACATCTGTTATCCTTGCTTTAAAAACGGAAATTTTGGATTTAATGAATATTCCTACCGAGTCTTATGAAATGGCAATGGATTATCTTGTTATATGTGCCTACGGACTTGTTTTCACGGCGGGCTATAATATGGTGTCTGCGGTATTAAGGGGTATGGGGGATTCCACAAGACCACTGTTGTTTATCGTTATAGCATCTGTAATAAATCTTGTGCTTGATATCGTGTTAACAGGTATGCTTGGCTTTGGAGTTGCAGGGGCTGCATGGGCAACGGTAATAGGTCAGGCGGCATCATTTTTGTTTTCTGTCTATTATCTTTATAAGCATAAAAAAGCATTTGGCTTTGATTTCAGAAAAGAGAGTTTTCGCATAAAAAAAGATTATGCACAAATGATTGTAAGCCTTGGCACACCTATGGCAATTCAGTCAGGTTTTATAAACTTGTCTATGCTGTTTGTTAACTCTATAATAAATGATGTGGGAGTTGTTGCGTCTGCAACATTCGGTGTGGGAATCAGAATTGACGATATAGTAAACAAAATATCGCAGGGAATACAATATGCGGCAATGCCCATGATAAGCCAGAATATCGGTGCAGGTAAACAGGAAAGAGCAAAGAAGGTTGTTTACTGGGCGTGGGTGTATTCGTTTGTACTTACTCTGATATTTATGATTTTGTATTTGGGCTTTGGAAAACAGCTGTTTATGATTTTTTCAGATGATGTAGAGGTACATAAAATGTCGGCAACCTTTATAAGTGCTATATTGTGGATGTTCCCCGCGTTTGCGGCAATGAGGGGGAGCGGAGCATTTATTCAGGGTATAGGCAATGCACGCCTGAGTATGGTACTGGCTTTGCTTGATGGAGTGTTTTTGAGAATAGGTTTAAGCTGGCTTTTTGGAATAGTTTTCAAATGGGGCTTTTACGGCTTTGTTCTCGGATATGCACTTGCACCTTACGGATACGCAGTGCCGAGTATGATTTACTTCTTTTCGGGAAAATGGAAAATCAGAAAAACTCTGGCGGAAAAACTGTAATTAGATATTAAAGTTTAGGATGGATGTAGTAACTTTGTGTGGACAATATAATCAGGGTGGAGTGTTTACTTGTGAAATGCATAAAAATTGAAAAAAATGTTGAAATAGTCGGTAAATATGATATAATTGTATCTGGAGGAGGAGTAGCAGGTGTTGCTGCTGCAGTTTCCGGTGCAAGAATGGGCAAAAAGGTTTTACTTATAGAAAAAACAATAACTCTTGGCGGTCTTGCAACAATAGGTCTTGTAAATTGGTTTGTTCCGTCTTGTAACGGCAGGGGAACTAAGATTGTAAAAGGTATGGCTGAAGAGATGTTTAACCTCTCTGTCAGATATGGGTATGACAATGTTCCTGAACAATGGCAGAATGGTAAAGAACCCGGTGAAAACGCTCAGTCTAGATGTGTTACAAAATTTTCGATAAACATATATATACTTCAGCTTACAAAATGGCTCAAAGATGAAAATGTCGATATTCTTTTTGATACCATAGTTTCTCAGCCGGTTATGGAAAACGGCAGATGTAAGGCACTTGTAGTTGAGAATAAAACAGGAACACAATGCTTTGAAGCTGATGTTGTAATTGATGCCACAGGGGACGCGGATGTCCTGTATAGAGCAGGAGTACCTACTGTACAGGGAAAAAATTATCATACATTTTACACAACGCTTACCGATTTGGAGTGCTGCGAAAAGGCGTTAAACGAAAAGAATATCCATAAGCTTTATGAAAAAAGAGTTTTTGGTGGAGAAGCTAATCTTTTCGGCAAAAACCATCCGCAAAACAAGTCGTTCTGGAAAGGTACAACTGCCGAGGATGTAACAAATTATGTTGTAGAAAATCACCTTGAAGTCCTTGAAAAAATTGTTGGTGATAACCGTAGAGAAAGAGATATAACCGAATTGCCGTATATGGCACAGTTCCGTACCACAAGACGTATTGACGGGGAGTATACACTTACTACTGCTGATGTATATAAGCACTTTGATGATTCAATAAGTGCCCTTAATGATTTTGAACACAGACATTTTCTGTATGAAATACCGTATCGTGTAATGATAAAAAAGGGATTTGATAACCTTATTGCAGCAGGAAGAATTACGTCGGGTGACGGATACGGATGGGACTTGCTTCGTGTTATTCCGCCGGCAATAATAACGGGACAGGCTGCAGGCGTGGCGGCAGCAATAGCAATAGATGACAATAAAGCAGTGTATGAAATAGATGTATCTAAATTACAAAGTATATTAAAAGAACAAAATGTTATGATACATTTTGACGATAGTCTTGTCAATAAAGAGCTTGGACCGGAAAAAGACGCAGATTTTAAAAAATATGATCATATATAAAATTTAGCATTGGAGATGGAGGAGAGGTAAAATGCTTGAGAATATGATGAAAGTAAGAAGGCTTCCTGATTTTAAACTAAAGGAAGAAATGCTGGGGCTTTTGCTGAAAGAGGAATACGGATATATGCCGCCTGAGCCTGATAGTGTAATTTTCAAAGAAACAAACAATTATATTCCAAAATTTTGTGCAGGTAAGGCAATATCAAAAAAGGTGGATATCACCTGCAAAATTTCGGATAAAGAGTTTACATTCCCTTGCTATGTTGCAATTCCGAATAAAGAGGGTAGACATCCGTTTTTTGTATGTATAAATTTCAGAGATTGTGTGCCTGACAGATATATTCCTACCGAGGAAATTATCGATAACGGATTTGCTGTTATTTCTTTCAGCTATGGTGATATTACAAGTGATGACGGTGATTTTACAAACGGTCTTGCAGGAGTTCTCTACGAAAATGGTGAAAGGCAAGAAAGTGACGCAGGAAAGATTGCCATGTGGGCGTGGGCGGCACAAAGAGTAATGGACTATGCACAAACTTTAAATTGTCTTGATTTCGGCCGAAGTATTGTGTGTGGACATTCAAGACTTGGTAAAACTGCACTTTTGGCAGCGGCAACGGATGAGCGTTTCAAGTTTGCGTATTCAAATAATTCGGGTTGCAGCGGAGCTGCTATAACAAGAGGCAAAGACGGAGAAACAATCGAAAAAATATGCAAGACTTTCCCGCATTGGTTCTGTGAAAATTATAAAAAATACGTAAATGATGAATATAATATGCCCTTTGACCAACATTATTTGCTGGCATCAATAGCACCAAGGTATGTGTATGTAGCCAGTGCTGATGAAGATAAGTGGGCAGATCCGGTTTCCGAAATGTTAAATTGCTGTGCAGTAAGCGAAGAATATGAAAAATACGGAAAAAAAGGATTTGTGTGCGAGGATAGACTGCCACAGATCGGCGACGAGTTCCACGAAGGCTGCGTCGGATATCATTTGAGATCAGGACTGCATTATTTCAGTCGTGAGGACTGGTTAAAGGCAATTAAATTTGTAAATAAACATAGTGGTAACTGAAAGGGAAAAAATAATGGCACTTATTCAATTAAAATTTTACAGTCAGATGCTGCGTATGCAGACAGAAGCATATATTGTCGTTCCACAAAAATCCAGAAAAGGTGAAATTGGGGTTGACGGAAAAATTGAGGATAAAGAGTATAAATGCCTATATCTGTTGCACGGATTAAGTGATGACCAGAGCATTTGGCTAAGAAGAACATCTGTCGAACGATATGCTACAAGCTATGGTGTTTGTGTTGTTATGCCGTGTGGGGCAAGAAGCTTTTATACGGATATGAAGTATGGAGAAAAATACTTTTCATATATTACCGAAGAGCTTCCGGATATCGTAAGCGAATTTCTGAAAGTTTCAAATAAACGTGAAGATACATATATAGCAGGAAATTCCATGGGAGGCTACGGAGCACTCAAGGCGGCTCTCAAAAAACCCGAGCGTTACTGTGCTTGTGCAGGACTCTCTTCGGTTGCGGATATAAAAGACGGCAGATTTAATGATACACTTGTGCCGGTATTTGGGGAAAAAATAGAAATTCCCAATGATGAGGACTTGTTCTTGCTTGCGGAAAAGACAAATTCAAATCCTTTGAAACCCAGAATTTTTATGGGAGTGGGAACACAGGATTTTTTGTACGAATCAAATGTCAGACTCAAAGAAAAATTTGAAAAGCTTGGTTATGATTTTACATATCGTGAATCATCCGGTATCCATAACTGGACATTCTGGGATGAGTATATACAGTATGTGTTTAAATGGTTTTTTGAGTGATTTGAGATAATAAGATAGTATAAAGAATAAAAGTACAGTGGAGGCTGTTATGAGAATTGACGAAATAAAAGAACTGTTTGTAAAAACCTTTGGTGACGGAGAACTTAGAGTGTTCACTTCGCCGGGACGTGTAAACCTTATAGGAGAACACATAGACTATTGTGGCGGTTGTGTGATGCCGGCAGCACTGACTATGGCAACAACTATTGTTGCAAAAAAACGTGATGATGACATAATACGTATCAAGGCAACAGACCTTGACATATTGGTTGAAACAAAAATATCGGATATTGAAAACCTTAAAGGAAAGCTCAAATGGGGAGACTATCAGCTGGGAGTTGCACTCGAACTGATAAAGGCAGGGTACGATATAACTGGCTGCGATATTTTGTATGATGATATGGTTCCTCATGGGGGAGGACTTTCTTCGTCTGCGGCAATAGAGGTGTCAACAGCACTTTGCCTTGCGACATTTGCAAACGAAAAGGCGGGAAAAACTGAACCGGTTGATATGATAGAAATGGCAATTCTTTCGCAGAAAGCCGAGCATAATTTCATAGGTGTAAAATGTGGAATTATGGATCAGTTTGCATCGGCTATGGGTAAGGCAAATCACGCAGTGTACCTTGACTGTGCAACCCTTAATTATGAGTATATACCACTAAAGCTTAACGGAGCTAAAATTGTACTTACCAATACCAATGTAAAACATTCACTCGGAAGCTCAAAGTATAATGAAAGAAGAGGCGAATGTGAAGAAGGACTTGCGGCATTAAAGACAAAACTGCCGGCTATAAAACAGCTTTGCGATGTTACACCCGAGCAGTTTGAAGAACATAAAATGTGTATAACAAACGAAACAACACGCCGCAGAATAAAGCACGTAGTATATGAATGTGACCGTGTACTTAAAAGTGCAGCCGTTATGAAAAATAATGATATTTATGCCTTTGCAAAACTTATGAATGAATCTCACAAGTCTTTGCAGTATGACTATGAGGTTACTTGTCCCGAGCTTGATTTTATTGCATCAATGGGCAGAAAGACAGACGGAGTTCTGGGCATAAGAATGACGGGTGCCGGCTTTGGCGGATGTACTGTTGCCATAATCAAGGATGAATGTGTCAATTCCTTTATAGAAACAGTAGGCAAGGCATACCTTGAAGAATTCGGTCACGAAGCTTCGTTTTATGTGACAGAAACCGGCGACGGTGGTAAGGAAATCAAGTGATTTTGAGGTAACAATAATAAAAGGGCCGTGAGTTTAATACACTCATCCGGTCCTTTTTGATTTAAAAGCAGCTTGTACTCTAAAAACCAAAACTAAGGTATATTTGTCGGTACGACTTTGCTTTGGAAAAATAGATAAAAACTTTCAAAATAAATTCAATATTGTACATTTGTCAATGATGTGAGACTAAAAAGATAAAAAAGAAAGAGTAAAGTTAAAACACACTGCGTGGAGGCGAAGAAAGGTGGAGCGAAGCGAAACCGAACGGAGACGACACGCAGTGTCAGAAGCTTAGAGCG
>JAZQVQ010000181.1:0-4311 GCA_045631825.1 Eubacteriales bacterium
CTATGAGGGGTCATATGGGTTGCATATATCATAAGAACATAATCAATGCACCATTCAACAGAAACGCCACAATCATCATTGCAAACCCGACAATGCTCGGTCGCTCTTCTTCATTCCCCCAGCTTAGCTGTCGCATGAAATACATGACGAGCAAGGCGAAGAGAATGTCGAGGGTTATTGCTGCGGTTCTTAGAATTATCATGGCGATCGTGGCTCCATCTACTCTATCTCAAACAATTTACTGTACAGTGACCTCAAGGTGGTATGCCAATCAGAAGGATGAATGCTTAGAGGATCAGACCGGCATTGTACTCTTCAATCCCCACTACAGCACCAGTCCAGACTTGTACTCTTCAATCCCGGCTATAACACTAGCCCAGATTTATATTCGTTGATTCCCACTACCTTCTGAGCGATATGCCCACACTGCAACGAACTGTCGCACCACATCTGGATGCCTAATTCCTCGCACCTACGGCAGAACGACAGGTCCTCACCAAACCCCGGCATCGGAGTGAACGGCAGACCGAAGTGGTTGAACACTTCCTGTATCACCGATGTCTCCATCAGACAGCAGCCCATGCCCGTGGCGGCTACTTCAAAGACATACTCGTCAGGATTGTTCTTGCCAGATACCGTGTAGTCAAAAGACTCCATCAGAGAGGTTGTATACTGCTTATCATCCACCGGCGTACAGTACGGAACCGTACCACCTTCCTCCTGCCTGTATCCAGTCTCCCTGTAAATCACAGGATGTATCGGGTTCTTCCGGGTGAAGTACATCCCGGAGACATACCTAAGACCCTTATCCATGTCGGCACTCAATCTATCCAACAGGTCCGAAGGAAATACCATGTCAGAGTCCAACCACAAAATACGGTCATACCCCTGGTCGATAGCCATCTTCGACAAGATGTTCCGAGCATCGTACACCAGTGATGACCTCGCAGTGATGATCATCGTGTTGTCGGGACGATAGAGGGCAAGTAGTCTCTCCATGAACTGAGTTGGTACAGTGTCCATACAGGGGATAGCTATCATTGTTTTCATGGTGTACCTCCGAAGGGTCTTTTTTCCGCCAGGGTAATTTGAGGGGGTAATTGGGGCCGCCAGAGTACCATCGTCAACCCCCGGCCGGGGCCCGGTTAACAATCAACGACGTTGTCCGCAAAAGGCAGCGGAAACCATGCAAGCGCACTCTTTGAATTATAGTACCGTCGACATTTTCAAATCCTTTTACGCAACAACATACAATCTATATGTATATAATATTATATGTTGCATGTTATACATAATTAAGACGTACTTATATGTTGCTCTATGTATATGTATGCATCTTATTATAGTTAATCACTGTTTGAAACGCGGGTTTATTCCATAGATGGATATACCGCGCCATTATTCGCTATTATCCATGTCAATATCGACATCACTATATACCGGGATCCGCTTTTCTATGTCTGATTGCGTCAGCAATGGCGTGCTGTCTCTGTCTGTCTGTACAGATATTTGTTGTATATCTGATAGGCCATCATAATTCTTTTGCCAAAAGATTAATGATACAGGGTTTATTTTACCTTGCAATCCTAATTGTTCGCGGTATTCACTTATTGATTGCAGCGCTTTTTGTATGATAACTATACAATCGGGACTTGCTTTTTTCTTACTGTATCCCAATAAAATATTGCTTACATCTTGCTGCCTTAAGTCAAGCGCTCTATATAGTCCCATGTTTCCCGGTCTTTTCCCGGACTTTTCGCACTCGTCAAAATAGTCATAAATTGCCTGTTTTACCTGTACCGGATTATGTAAGTCAATCGGATCCCTTGATAAGTCCTTTATAAAGTTTTCTTTGATGTTTTTAGTAAGTGCGTTAATCTCTTCTTTAGTTGCGGTTATTCCGGCGTCACCTATAACAGGACTATTTCGAGCCATAATATCTATACTCCATACAATCGAAAATAAGCCATTTTAAGCGCCATTTAAGACGCGGTACTATATCATATCAAAGACACCATGTCAAACGGTTTTAAGGGCATTCTGACAGTATGCAAGGGCATATAATACCACGCTACACACTATAGCCATATAGAACAGCAAAACATAACACGGATCCCGGGAAACAGGCAGCGCCAACAAAGCACAATGCTATTTAGAATCCAGCAAGGCAGAAAAGCACAATGCTATCATTAGACAGGCAGCGCCAAAAGTGCGATACTGCTTACTCTTTGATGGATAAAAAATACCAGCATATCATCATGTAAATTGTTAGTCGCAAATTTGCGGAATTATTCATTCTCTGATGGCTAAAAACCTACACCTTATCACTATGTAGATTGTTAGCCAAAAACACCCGTTATTTTTTCAAAAATATATCGGGTGCAAAAAGTGCATTTTTTTTCGATATTCTTATATATATGTAAAACGTGTATATGCATATATGCATTTTATTTTTAACTTATAAAATAATACACCTTTTACACCTAACCACCTTGAAACCCTTATATTTACAGGGTTTTTTAAGGTGTATTTTTAAGTGTATTCTTGCCAAATTACTACACCTTGACAGGAAATATTTACACCTTGACAGGGAAAAAATGTATTTGTGGAAATTGTTAATATAGTGGAAAACAGGCAAAAAGGTGCATTTAGGTGTATTTTTTTTTCGTGTTAGGTGGTTTTTTTACACCTTGATGACACCTAAATTTTATGGTTTTGAGTCGTTTTTACACCTTGACTGGACATAAACAGGACATATTTTTAACCTTGACTGGACATAAAAAAGGCACGTTTTCACACCTTGACCAGGCATATAACTTAAGTATATACGCACAAAAAAAGGAACCTGTAAAAGGTTCCCTCTGATGGATTCCCGCGGGTTTTGTCCCGCGGGCCCTTATTCCGGTTCACTTTAGCAATTCATTTATATATTTGATTTTTCCGTTGTACCCTGTATAGCAGCGGAGGCAAGACAGGCAAGCGCGCGCGCCACAATTGATCATAACGTTGTGTTTTCTTGCGTAAATCTCCGTAAAGACTGTAAAGACCGCGTCAACGATGTATTCATATTTAGCCGGTATCATTGCAACCTTGTTAATATATGCGCTTGAATAGACAAGTTTGAAATTATCGGGCTTTTTATGTCCTGCCTGTATAGCCTCATGGAAAAAGCAAAGATTTTTAGACCATGCTGTAAAATTTGTGAGCGGGTTTTTTGCTGCTACATTGAAAGAATTAATAACCGCGTTTTTGCTTGCATAGTCTCCGAACGATTCGCCGCGAAAATATAAGCAATTAAGGACCGGCAACCAGTCGGAATGGATAATTCCATTATTGAAGATTTCAAAGTTGCGCTTTAAAGGCAGCTGCATACTTGTTTGAAATTCTTGCTGTTCATCGCTAAAACAGAATGCACAAATACAAATATCAGTGGATTCGGGGTTGTTTTCCAGGTACTTTTTTATTGCTTTTTTTGCCTGCTTAATGTCCTTTACATCAATGCCTAAATCAATAAATGATTTAAGGATCCTTGACTTGCAAAGCGCGTTACACTTGCAACTATCACTAACACTTTGCATTCCGATCATTTTACCAGTGTGATTTACCGTGAAATGAAGTCCCATCTTTTCAAGTACCTGTACAGTGATCACCGGGAAAAGATCCTTGATTGATTCGGGCATTGGCCGATAAAGCATTGTATAGTCATTTTTGACCATTTCATAAGCTGCAGATTTTGTTAACTTTTTAGACATATATACGCCTCCCCGCTTGCGCGTGCCGATTAATTTGATGTAGCCATTATATAACGCTATCGTTATATTAGCAAGTAAAAATATAACGCTATCATCATACTGTTTTTGTGCATTATGTATAACGATATCATTATAATGTTGACTTTATACTTTTGTTGTGCTATCGTTATATTGATACTTTGTATATTGATAAAGGAACACAAGAAAAAAGAGGATATATAGATATGACAGAAAAGAAAAAAGTCAGTGACGCACAAATGAAAGCCACTGCAAAATATGAAAAATTGAACTATTTTAAGGTTCTTGTCAGATTTCCAAAAGATAAAGAAGCGGAGATTCGAAAAGCAGCCGGAGACAGTTTAAACGGTTTTATAGTTCAAGCTGTATTTGAAAAGATCGAAAGAGACAGGAAAACAGAATAAAACGGTTTTCTTCTTATATAAGAAGTAACGCAAACGGAACCGGAACCGGAACCGAAACAGAGTTATTTCTATATATATAGAATAAAAAAGCGCTTTGCTTTTCCCGCGTCGCTGCCGCGGCAGCCCTGGGGGACACC
>JAZQVQ010000182.1:0-4472 GCA_045631825.1 Eubacteriales bacterium
GTGTGTTAAGATTAAAAGCATAAGGGGGCTAAATATGGCTATTTTCACTAGAAAATATTATTACGAACTTACAGACGATAGGCAGTCGCTTATTATCGGCACTGAATGGAGTTCAGAAACAAACAAACTTAATCAGATTGGAATTATTACAAAGACAATCGGAAATCCTTATTTAATGGATTTTAATTTTAAGTTACCAAACGGACAAGTAATCAGTCTGGAAGGGGCAACGCTTGACGAAGTTCTGGATAGTATAAAAGATTATCTATCAAAGGACGATGTGCTCGGGTTGTGCCCATTCTTAATGACTTGGAATTAGAGCTATGCACATCAGAAAGAGGGGAAACAAATATTACAAAAAGTATAAGCCCAGGATTGCAGATTTAATAATTACTGCGATCGTGGTGATAAGTATAATTTATATTTTGTTTGAAGTCATAAGGGGGTAAAAATATGACAGACTTAAATGATGTTGTTTTAATCGGTAGATTGACAAAAGATTGTGGAAGTGATGAAAAGAGCTTTACTTATTTGGGTAATGGGACTGCAAAAGCAGTTGTTAGTCTTGCAGTAAACAGAAGTAGAAAGCAGGACGACAAATGGGTTGATGAAGTTTCTTACATTGACATTGTTATCTGGGGAAAGGTTGCAGAGAACTTAAAACCGAACCTTGTAAAAGGCAAACAGATTTGTGTTAAGGGATATTTGAAGCAGGACAGATGGGAAAAAGAAGGAAAAAAACAGAGCCGAATTTCTGTTGTGGCAGAAAGCGTACAGTTTCTGGGAAGTAGTGGAAAGAATGAACAGAATAACGACTCGATTCCGGAGACAAACCCATTCGATAACTAAGGGGGTAATATATGTCAAGTACATTAAAAAGTGGAGCGAAGAACGGGGCAAGATTTTCTGTATACCTTCGCCCTTGTCAGTTGGAATGGTTGGATGCCCAGGCGGAAAAAATGGGTGTTAGCCGTTCTAAGTTCATAGAGTTAAAAACATTCCCGAAGGAATTACAGTTACTGAAAGATAAAAAAGGGGCAAAGAAAGGTGAACGGAAAGCAGATTAAAAAATTGCGTAAGGAAATTAAGCGGGTGCAGGTTGGGAACTTTTCAGAGTTTGCGGACACAATCAATTCTGCACCATTGAAGCTAAGAATTAAAATTGCCGTAAAAATATTACGGGGTAAATTATAGGGGGCTAAAATGACAGTATTTGAAAAATTGAATGAAGCGAGATTACGTTTCCAGAGTGCAAATGTAAAGAAAAGCGGAAAAAATACTTATGCGGGTTATACCTATTATGAGTTGTCAGACATTCTGCCTTTTATCAATCAAATTGCGAACGAATTGAAATTCTGTTGTGTTGTAAACTTTAATAATGAGATTGCAACGCTTGATTTCTGCGATCTGGAAAAGGACGAACGAATTACTTTTACTTCGCCAATGAGTTCTGCAAGTTTGAAAGGTTGTCACGAGGTCCAGAACCTCGGAGCAGTTGAAACTTATATAAAGCGTTATTTATATCAGAACTGCTTTGAGATTGTGGAAAATGATGTGCTTGATGAAACAATGAACCCTGCAAATAATGCTAATTCAGAAATTGACGATTTAATTGCAAAAGTAAAAGCGAGAATGAATGTATTTAATGATGCTCAACTCGATTATGCAAATAAGGCTATTAAGCAGAGAAATCTAAAAATGCTTAATGATTGTTTGAAGTAATAGAATGCCCCTGCTGGGGCTTCTTTTATCCGGGGGCAAAAATATGAAAGTGGTTTGCTATGCAGAACCGACAGAAGAAGGCTTGTTTTTACGATATCCGACAAAAGCGGTAAAATCTGAAATCCTGCATTTATGGGAAGGGGCAAAAGAAAAGTATAATGGATATATGACAGTAACCCTTGATAAACCCTATAAATCAAGAACAACGGGGGAAGGAAGCCAAAACAATTTATTCTGGAAGTTGGTACAGTACATTACCAATGAAACGGGGGAAGAACCGAAAGTTACAGAACGTGATTTGAAGGTAAGGGCTATTGCAAAAGGTTATCCGTACCACGTTTCTAAAATTACGGGAGAGCTTGAGCCGGAATCAATGACCAAAATAAACACAGTTGAAATGTCATATTTGATTGATACTGCCTACGAAGTTTGTGCATTTTTGGGGATTGTTTTAGAGCCGGAATTGCAGAAGGAAGAACCGAAAATAGAAAAGCCTTATGGCAACGAGTATGATATATTTTAAGGGGGTGAAAATGGAGTTTATACCGATAGAAGTTGCAGGAAGCAGAAAATACAATCCGGTAACAAAATTATATGATGATGTAAAATATACCCCTTGCCCTTATGGTGAAAGGGATTTACAGACAGACGAATGTTATAGCGGAAACGGGAAAAACAGATGCCCGTATTTTGTGCGATATGATTGGGAAAGCCGCCCAGGGTGTATAGCGTGCAATCACCCGCCAAAAAATGACCAATTAGAATTTGATTTCAGTTAGGAAGGGGAAGAAATGACAGAAGGACAGAGAGAACAAAGGGAAAGAGCTTTACTGCGAACTAGCGGAATTTGCCCGATTTGCAAAAATCCTATGAGTTCCGGGCAATATGCTCATAAAATACCGAATAAAGAGATTTACAGAAAAAAGTATGGTACATTTATTATTGACCATACATTAAATGGAGAGTATGTTTGCTCGCTTGGTTGCAATCAGTCGGTAGACGTTGGAAGCAGTTACGGAAATCATTTAGAAGTAATTATAGATATTGTTATTTCTGAAGTGGTGGAAATGTGGGGCGGAATTGGTTTGAATAAAATAACAGATAAACTGTTAGAAAAATATAAACAAATGGGGGTTAGTTATGATGATAACGGAAACAGAAATTAAGGCATTACAGTTCGGGGAGAGCTTGAGAACAGAGAACGGGGAAAGATATACCCGTACAATCGGCGGTTGGATTTATTCCAATTTTAGCGGTTCTGCGATCTGTTTTATTCCAGATAACAGAATTGCAGAGAAAACAGAATTAATCGGTGAACTTCCAGAGGGTGTTACAAACAAAAAGAAGAAAACTCCGAAGGGGGCAAAAAAGTGATTTTGTTAAAAATCTTATTTGCTTTGATTTTGTTTCTTTTTATTTCGGTATGGTGTATACTGATAATTGCAATAGGAATTGCAACAGGAATAAAATTGAGCAAGGGGCGAAAAAATGAAAGTAAAAAATAAATGGAACGGGCATACATACGAAGTTTGGGAAATGGGTGAAAAGACCGTAAAACTTAAAAGGGAAGACGGTTCTATTTTTGAAATCACAAAAGGCGAATTTAATAGCAGTTACAGGGTGGAAAAATGAAAACGATTAAAACTATCGAAGTAAAGTGCGAAACAAAAGATTATATTGACTATCATGCTCTGAAAGAATTTCAGGGCGGACTTAAAGAGAGAAAGGCAGAGGACTTCCAGAAAGCAAAGAAATCTATTCTGCGTTTCGGTTGGAGTTTCCCATTTTATGTTTATGACGATGGGGAAACGAAATGGACGTTGGACGGACATTGTAGATTGAAGGTACTCAAAGAGTTGGAGCGGGAAGGCTATACAATTCCGCTTATACCTTGTGTATACGTTCAGTGCAAAGACAGTAAGGAAGCAAAGCAGAAGTTACTCCGGCTCAATTCCAATTTCGGAAAAATGACAAAAAAATCCGTTTTCGAGTTTGCGGACGATATCGATCTTGAATTCGACGAGTTGGCATTACCAACGGGGGAAATGGATTTTACCAAGAAAGAAGAGGACGAAGAAGGAACCGAAGAATTTACAGAAGAATTGCTCGAAGAAAACAATTACCTCTGCTTATTTTTTGACAACTCTATTGATTGGTTGCAGGTGGAAACGTTGTTTAACATTCCAAAGGTTCATTACAAAAATGCTAATTTTGCCGGTCAGAGACAGGGCAAAGTCCGTATTATCAACGGAACAAAATTCATACAGAAAATGTTGGAGAGCGAGAATAAATGAAAATAAGCGTGTGTTGCCCTAGTTATAAAAGACCGAAGGTTGAAACCCTCGAATATCTGCCTTTCTGTAAGGTTTACGTTGATGGGAAAGAATATGACGAGTACGTTCGACAAAACCCAAAGGGTGAAATCATAAAATGCGCAGATGGAATTCAGGGTAATTTGTGCAGAGTTCGCAATTACATACTCGACCAAGAGTTTGAAAAAGGTGCGGACGTGGTAGTAATAATTGACGATGATTTGAAGCGAATGGGCTATTGGCGTTATCACGAAAAACACACCTTAGAAACAAAAGATTTTTTAGCTTTCATAGAAAAATATAGCGTTTGTGCTATGGATTTGGGGGCTTACTTCTGGGGTGTGAATGTCAATGATGATGAAATGGCATATAGAATTATTACTCCGTTTTCAACAGTTTCTTATATCGGTGGACCATTCCAATGCTTCATTCGGGGGG
>JAZQVQ010000183.1:0-2945 GCA_045631825.1 Eubacteriales bacterium
CAATATCTCTTTGTTGTGGTATAATTACTCATGAAGTGATTGAGTCCTTTCTGTTAGAGTTTGTTAGGGGTAACATTATTTTAACATGACTCAATCACTTTTTCTATACTTTAGGTCTCACATCTATTGTAACTCTACAAAGTTGATGTAATAACTTTACTATATTACCTTGACAAATCGACACAAAAGTAGTAAAATATATTAAATAATTTTATATTTGTCTTGAACCTAAAATTAAATTTTGTTATATGTTAAGACAAATAAGATGGAGGAATTTTATGAATATCGATTCAATCCAGACACTGCTTGCTATGTTTTGTTACATGGCAGTTGTAATAGGAATTGGTGTTTATTTTACCAAGCGTGCAAATCAGAACTCAGAAAATTACTTTATTGGTGGACGTACTCTCGGTCCGTGGATTACGGCATTGAGTGCGGAAGCATCGGATATGAGCGGATGGCTTCTTATGGGACTTCCAGGCGTTGCTTATTGGTGCGGCATTGCAGATGCTGCATGGACTGCAATAGGTCTTGCAGTTGGTACATATTTAAACTGGCTGTTCGTTTCAAAGCGTCTGCGTAAGTATTCATACATTGCAGGTAACGCAATTACACTTCCTGATTTCTTCAGCAACAGATTTAAGGAAAAGAAAAAAGTCTTAATGGTTATTTCCTCCGTGTTTATCCTTGTGTTCTTTGCTGTTTATGCAGGCAGCTGCTTTGTAACCTGCGGAAAATTGTTCAGTACTCTTTTTGAGCTTGATTATCAGCTTATGATGATTCTGGGTGCTATATTTGTATTGCTGTATACATTCCTTGGTGGATTCCTTGCAGAAAGTGCCTCGGACTTGATGCAGGCTATCGTAATGATTGGTGCACTTGTCACAGTTATGGTTGCAGGTGTTATCAATGTTGGTGGTTTTGACGAAGTTATAGCAAATGTAAAGGAAATACCTGGTTTCTGGACGTTCTTCGGTATGGCAACTCCGATTCTTGGTGAGGACGGACTTCAGGTTATATCCGAAAATGGTCCTGAATTTGCGAAAGTAGCAGCTCCTTACGGATGGTTGACAATTATTTCTACTCTTTCCTGGGGACTAGGATACTTTGGTATGCCTCAGGTGCTTTTGAGATTTATTGCAATTAAGGATACGAACGAACTTAAAAAGTCAAGAAGAATTGCAACAGTCTGGTGCGTAATATCCTTGTTTGCCGCAGTTATGATAGGTGTTATCGGACGAGTTATGCTTCCTGATGTTGCAAGAACCTCGCCTGCATCTGAAAACATATTCTCATATATGGCATCTATTTTGATGCATCCGCTACTTGCAGGTGTTGTTATGGCTGGTATTCTTGCTGCAACAATCAGTTCTTCTGACTCATATTTGCTTATTGCATCTTCGGCTTTGTCAAAGAATATATATCAGGGTATTCTCAAAAGGAATGCTACAGATAAACAGGTAATGCTTGTCAGCAGAATTACACTTCTTGTAGTTGCTCTTGTCGGTATGGTTATAGCACTTGATGAAAAGAGTGTTATCTTCACTATAGTAAGCTTTGCATGGGCAGGCTTTGGTGCAACATTTGGTCCGGCACTTCTGTTCTCATTGTTCTGGAAGCGGATAAATTGTGCAGGTGCAGTTGCCGGTATGCTGGTTGGCGGTATTACGGTATTTGTATGGAAATTGCTCCTTAAACCCATGGGCGGAATATTCGGTATATACGAATTGTTGCCGGCATTCATTCTTGCGTGTGTTGCGATTGTTGTAGTATCTCTTGTTACACCCAAACCGTCTGCTGAAATCCAGTCCGAATTTGATATGGTAGCAAACGACAACGTTTGATTATTTAACAAACTAAAACACAAAACTGACATCCGTTTCTGGTTGTCAGTTTTAATTTAATATTAATTTTTTGCGGAGAGTGTTATGGCATCAAATCCTACAATTTTAAAAAAAGCTATTGATTTGTCAAAAGGGGTAGTAAAGCTGTGCTCAAAAATAAGAGAAATGAGCACCGAGCACGAAAGCCTCAAAATAGCTGAAAGACTGTTTGAACACGCTATGGTTTTCGGAGAAGGCATCGGCGAGGTTACCAATGGTATTGCAGAGCTTATGTTTAATGAAAAACTAAGAGAAGCTTATACAAATCTTGTTGATGTTGAATTTTTACTTTCGCTTTGCCTATCACTTGGACTTGCAGACAAACAGGAAGTTTCTCAAATTAAGAAACAAAGCACGGATCTTCGGCGTTTGCTCAAAAACAAAATCAATTCCGATTTGAAACGAACCGAACAAACCGAAGAAACCGAAGAAACCGACCCTTTCTTTAATCCGCACTATAGCGAATATTTTGATTTTACGTTACTCGAAGAAGATATTGAAGTTTAAAAAAGATGTCGGGAAACCCGGCATCTTTCTTTGTCTTTAAACGATTATTTAATATTGTATTTGTCACATAAAGCGTGAATCTTTTTGATTGGATCAAGCATTGAGCTTACAGACTTGTTTATGTTCACAGCTTCAATGTAGTAAGCAACATATTTCCATACGTTAACTTCTCTGAACCACTCTCTTGACAATGCATTGTCAGAATTGTAAACCGAGTTTGTGGCATAAATTCTGTCAAACATACCTCTGTTGTAGTAATCGTCAATTACATCAAATCCGTTGCAGAACAATCCAAATGTAAAGAAACCAAAAATTCTTCTTGCACCCATAGACTTTAGCTTGTCAAGTATGTGGAGGAAACTGTCGCCTGATGAAATTATGTCGTCAACAACAATAATGTCCTTGTCCTTGACATCGTCTCCAAGGTACTCGTGTGCAACAATGGGGTTTCTTCCGTCTTTTACGACTGTATAGTCACGACGCTTGTAGAACATACTAAGCTGAACACCAAGTACGGAGGAATAGTACATACCTCTTGAGAGAGCACCCTCGTCA
>JAZQVQ010000184.1:0-11787 GCA_045631825.1 Eubacteriales bacterium
TCTTAAATATATAACATTTTCAAAAGTTACATATATCCGCATAAAATTATATCATATATAATTCAAATTTTCAATATTTATTGCTATTTTTCTATGAAAACTTCAACTTTTTTTAACAAAAAACAGTAACTTTTGTGCGAAAAACATTTTGCTTGTTTTTTTATATCCTATTATTTGCAAATTTCGTTATGTAATTAGTATGTTAATAATATGTTTTTTCTTTCTCACAGCATAATTGAAGTATCCATTGAGAGAGGACAGGACTGAGTTCACACTTGCAGGAGCATACTGTTGTGTGAGCATGCTTTTGTATTCAAGCACAAGTGTTTTTGTAATTTCTCTGCCGTCCAACCATTCTGCGAATGCATTTATGTCACGGATATATTTTTCTATAGTGACAGAGCATTTTTCTTCCTCGATTAAATAATTTTTGTAGTCTTTAATAGTGCGTTTAGTAATTTCATTCATTTTCAACAACTCCTTTGATTTTATTTTACCACCAATGATAAAATATATAAGGGTTGTCAATGTTTCAGTATTAAATTCAAAAGGCGATTGCACATTCGTTAACCGAAATGCAATCGCCTTAAGTCATTCGTGTGCTTTAACATAATTATTTCACCTCCTGTTGACACAAAGCATACCACAGAAGAGAGCGGAAGTCTATGAAGGAAAAAAGCCCTTGCAGAATATTTTCCGCAAAGGCTTTTGGATATGTATTAAGTTTTATTTTTTATCGTCAGCATCTTCGGCGATGCCTTCAATTAGATTGGTAACAACAGTATTGAGTTCGGCTGCATTTTTTGAAGTTATGACAGATTTTCCGATCCGTTTTTCTATATTCTCACGAGCTTGTCCTGCAATTTCGCCGCCCTTTTTAGCAACATTTCTGTTTTCTTCAAAGGTAGTTGGATTATCGGTCTTTGAGATTTCCGTTGCACTGACTTCCGCCAGCATATTCAATACAATTTCAGTTGTACTCATGTTGTCTCTCAAATTTTCTTTTTTTAATCCTTTAAGATTTTTATATTGTCTCGTAGTCATTCCAGACCATGCTTTTGTGATTTCATCGGTAAGAATAGCATATTCTATACCTTTTTGAACTCCGTGTGCATCCCATTCGCCGGTCAATTCATTTCTGACTTTAATCGAGAGCAATCTTTGATATATCCATTCGCGTGTATATCCCTTTTTAAGATACGTTTCAAAGGCTCTTTCGATAGCAAGTTCGGGATCGATAGTTTCCTCAATTCTTTCTCTGCCAACCTGTGCCAACCACATTTTAAACGGTTCTGCTTTTGGAGAGGGAATAGACTGAATGATGCGGAGCAGTTGTTCCGTGTCAGCCACGTCTGTATTGTATTTTTTTCCGTCTTTTGGTGACTTCATTTTCAGTTGCTGACAATTTGTCAGCAACTGATCCGCACCTTCAGCTTTAAGACGTTCTTTGAGTTTCGCCCAATAGTTACTTGCACCTCGTTGCGTTGGTTGGTCTGTCAGCACACCGATCACATCCACCACAGAGAAGTACCATTCTTCTGTTTCTTCATTCCATGCAGTTCTGATTTTTTTATCTTCAAATATTTGTATCTTATCGTTATTATCCATAACTAAACCTCCGATAACTTCTTTAATATATTTTAACATATTTTTTGATAAATTACAATATTTTAGAGTATAAAACCTCAATCAAAGAACCATTCATCATCGTCTTTTTTATCATCTTTTATGAATGGATATTCGATTGCTCCGTTGATTTTTTTCACTTCCTCAATGCAACTATAATGGAGTGTATCTGCGTCACGCAAATCTATTTCAAGTTCTTTTACCAATAGCCAAAATATTTTTGCAACCTCAACCGATATTTTGAACATTAATCGTGCATTTCTTTTCTCAAATCTTTTCATCATACCTGCCAGACTGTCTTTGAGATTTTGGTTGATATAGTCTTCATTATTTTTGTTATGTAAGTATGAATTATAGAACTTAACTGCCTGTGCAACATAATCACTTCGGCTTTTACAATTTGATGTAATTACATTCGCATCACACTCTTTTAAATCCTTTTCTTCAATCCAAAAGCTTATGTGTTTTTTTGCCATATTTTTATTCCTCCTCGTATAGTTCTGCGAGCTTTTTATCTCTCACCGATGACGGAAATGTAATCGCTCCGTTGAGATGTTTTGCTTCTTTAATACATTTTTCATGCAGTTCATCAAAGTCATCGAAATCAAGTTCGAGATGGTCAAATAATATTCTGCATATTTTTGCAGATTCAACTATCAATTTGAACATCTGTCTGCCGATTCTGTTTTCCAAACTGTACATCATTTTTTCCATTCTTGGAAGAACATTTTTCTCAACATATTCAGTTGCTTTCTTATTTGCAAATTGTGAATACGCTTCAAGTGCAGCTTCTATATATTCACTGCGACTTTTCATTCCAAGCTCCTTTTGATGCTCTTCACAATTTTTTAATAGGCTTTCATCAACCCACATACTGATGTGTTTTTTATCATATCTTGTTTTACTCATTAAAATTCTCCTTTCCTGTGTCGCACCTCTGCGGTCACCATTAAAAACCGCTTACTTACGGGTTGCTTTCAGTCAATGTCACCAATTCCTCACAAAACTGTCGTTTAAAGCACCACCCCGAACGGCACTGCCGGTCGGTGTTTACCGCACTGGGGCATCGAAAATGCACCAGTGCTTTTTCCTGCTTAAATATATTTTTTCTACTTTTCGTTCAAATCGGTGTCTTTTCAGTTCGGTGGTTTTATCATTTTCATAGTGCTATTTTTATTATTTTGTTGTTCCTTACGGCACTTCTGTCGGGAGCAACGGTTGTTTCTTTTCAGGGGCGTAATTCCCTTGCCGTGTTTTTTGTTTTCCAATATCTACGGCATTTCTGCTCAGACCGACTTTTAAAATCGATTTTAAGGGCTTACCATAGGGCTTATACCCTTGGTACGAGAGGCTAACGTTTCAGGATGGTGTACCTACCTTACCCCGAATAGTTATATGTCGAACACCCCTGCTTAACCCTTGGTCAAATGCATATATCGCTTTAATGCCGATAGATATGCCGTATTTGAGAGGTATATCTTTTCGGGAGGGGTAAACCCTTTACCTAATATGTTCTATTTTCAAATACGGATATATCTATTGGATAGTTTCACTCACAATCGATTTTAAGGGGTTAATTCTCTTTAAATTCTTAGAGAATTCTCGACCTGAAATTTTCTGATAGTGTTAAGACCTTACCCCGAAACTTTATGCCCCAAATTTCTTTAAATTCTATTGATTTTTGACCTAATATCAAAAACTCCTTTTCTTTGATTACTGTATAATAAATTTTAATACGGGGGGGTAGCAATCAAAACTCATAAAAATTTTTAATTACGGTGGCTCTTTAGGATGCTTTTTATTATATTTTTCAAGTTCTTTTTGAGCTTTATCTATAGCAGCCTTTTCTGCATTTTCTCTTAACTGTTTTTCGAAATTATATTCGAGTGCATCTCTTATAGGTCTTATTTTATATTTTAAATTTCCGTTTCGTTTCTTACCATTTTTCAGAACAACCTCTGTTGGTTCGGTGAAGATAAGACACTTTTCTTCAAGCTCTGCAACATATTTTGCCACCGTAGTTTTACTTTTGATTTTGAGAGCTTTTCCGATAGTTTTGTAGCTTGGGTAGCACTCATAATTTTTTCGGTCTTCTATGTACATGAGGTAACAATAAATGGCTAATGCTGTTGCACTTATTTCTAAATTCATAACATAGTTTGAGAGTATAAAACAATTACTCAATTTGTTTTGTTGGTTATATAAATAATTCATCTGAATCCTCCTTTCGGAAGATGTCAGTTGTTTCATCAACACCATATTCAATTTTCTTAAGTTCTTCTTCGTTATACTTAAGAAGGTCATATAAAACCGAGATGAGATATGGGACAGTATCAATATTTTTCTTCTCCCAGATGCCACCAACTTTTTCTCTCGGCAGTCTGTTATCTGCACAGGCAATATGCTCATAGCTGATATTTTTTAATCGCTCCCGAACTTTTTCTTGCGGAATTTTTTCGCCATATACTTTTATATATTTTTGACGATACATTCTTTCTATCGCTTCCTCAAAATCAATTTTCAATTGACCTTCAATTTCATATGTTTCTGCCTGATCCATCAGCCTCTCTATTGATGATGATTGATTATTTATAAAATTTTTAATATTATTATTTGAATATTTATATAGTCCGTCCTGCATACTATCCGGTTCTTCAGGAAGACTATCACGATGTCCTTCGGGAATACCATCTGTAGTCTTTTCGGCAGACTATTTTTTATCTTCATAGTATTCCTGACATACTGTGTAGAGATTGGAACCTTTTCCGCCACGACCTCTTGTGCGGTTTTCCTTTTCAATATATCCTAAATCGATAAGTCGATTGATTATATTTGCTGTTTTGGAACGGCTGATTTTCATGTTGGCAGCGATGGTGGAATAGGAAGGAAAACATATATTTTCCTCATTAGATAATTTACATAAATAACACAGCACTCTGAACTCGTACGTATCAAGTCTTGTGTCTAGAATTGCATCGTTAGGTATTGTTGTGAAGCTGACTTTTAGTTTTTTCATATTGGCCTCCTTAATTCCAAAACAAAAAGCACAGAGCATTTTTAACTCTGTGCTTTGGTACTGATTTTGAATTAAGGGCTTGGGTTCAACTCCTTACGAAAAATCTTCGACAGTAACGAAAATAGTGTTTCGGAGGAACTCCTTTATAAACCTGAAAAACCGCATGAAAAAGCGTGATGACACTACTGACAGTAATATCATCACGCTACTATGGTGGAGGCGGCGGGAATCGAACCCGCGTCCGAAAATCCATTCATACATCTTTCTACGAGCGTAGGCGTTTGTTAAAATTCCCTCTGAAGTACACCAAAAGCCAAGCGTACAAAAAAGGTAGCTTCATAAAATCATGACGGTCTTCAAAGCTTGTTACCGTTCACGTTCACCGCAAAACGACGCCATATCCGAGGCCGCGGTACTCCCCGGTATGACGGCTGCCGTTAATTAGGCAGCGTAAGCTAAATTATCGTTAGCGTTTATTTTTAAAATTGCGACTTTTTAAAGAGCTTCGCACTCTTGCTCGCTTAACATACTTCAAAATCCCCGTCGAAACCTTTACGCCCCCATTGGATCTTTAAACTATGTGCTACACATATTTTAACACGCAAATACGTGAAAGTCAAGTTACATAACTGTTACACATTTGTCGGAAAACAGTAATAAAAATCCTTTATTCGCCGTTTTGTGCGACTATTGTCATAATTGTCTGTGCAACATTGTTTGTGTGCATATTGCATACGTTTTCAAGCAAATTGCAACTAACGTTTGCACTTATGGCAAGCTTTGCTTTTTTCATCATTTCAATGTCGTTTTCCCCGTCACCTAAACAGACAGTATCAAACTTTGATAAGTAAAGACGCATCTGCAAATCCGAGACGGCAAGACCTTTATTGGCTATTGACGAGACGTACTCGCACCAGCCGAAGTTGTTGTAGCATACTCTTAACATCTGTGGCTTGAACGAAATTGGTGCAGGCGTGCACTTACTGTTAAAAATGGAAATTTTGCATATCGGCTCTGTTATTTTGTACAAATCCTGCGTAAAACATACGCTGTCTGTGTGAAGTCCCGATATGTGCGATTCTAAGTCAGGCACATTTTTGATAACATACGAGCAAAAAGGCGTGCCCAGAACTATTCCGCAGTCCTTGTATAAATCATTTCTCACAATGCTTAATACGTCCGTCATACTTATCGGCCGTGCATACAGCAATTTTGAGTTTTCTATAATAACACTTCCGTCGTGGCAGATAAAGTAAACATCGTCCTTTATGCTGTCAAAGATTTCTGCAAGACTACAGTAGGAACGTCCCGATGCAATAGCAAACTTTATGCCGCTGTCCTTTGCACAGGTAAGAGCATTTGTTATATTTTCAGAAAGGCATTTCTCGCCTGAAGCAAGCAGTGTTCCGTCAACGTCGGAAACTATAAGTTTAACCATTTTCCTGCGTCCTCGCTTTGTTCAGATTTTTATTTTTTGCGGTTGTCTGTTGTGATAGACGTAAACACCGTCAAGCCCGTTTTGCTTTAAAAACAGGCACATTTCTTCAATCATATGCCCCATATGCCCGTAAAAATGACTGTCCGAGCCGAGCGTTATCATCTTTCCACCAAGCTTTATGTAGTGCTTTATGATTTCAAGCATAAATACACAGGCAGAGTTGTCGTGTGAAAACCTTGATGTGTTTAGTTCAAGTGATTTTCCCCGTTCTATAAGCTTTTTGAAAATCCTTTCGTAGTACGGCAAAGCCCATTCAAGCTTTATTGCCGTGTCAACGCCCCTCTCGTGATAGTACCGCAGAGCATAGGTACAATGAGCAAGCGTGTCAAAATCGCCATTTTGAGCAATATCGTAAAGCTCATCGAGGTATGTTCTGTAGATTTCCTTTAATTTTTGCTCGTCGCATCTGTGGTAAGGATAGCCGTATATATCTGTACCATCGGCAAGAACGTGAAGTGAGCCTATGACAAAATCGGGCTTGTATTTTTGTATAAGACTCTGAGCTTCATCAGGCGAGGTGTGCATTTGGCCAATCTCCATACCAAAGATAACGTCAAGCCTGTGATTGAACAAATCTTTAGCCTTGGAAACGGCACAAAACGACTCTTCGGGATTACTGTAGTCTACCCGCTTGTGTCCCGGCAGGTCAAAGTGCTCGGTAAAAGCTATATGTGAAATATTTTTTTCTATCGCAGTAAGGCAGAATTGCTCTGCTGTGTTATTTGTACTCTGGTCTGCGTCATTTGAAATTCTTGTGTGCAGATGACAATCGCAAAGCGGCATATATCAAATCTCCTTAGCACTATGCTTTTTGAACTTTTTAAAGGAATATATTATCATGGCGGTTAATGGTATGATTGCAAGAGTCCAGGATATGATATACGAAATATAAAGTGACTCAAGTGTTTTAAAGTACGCAAAAATCGTATATACCCATACAATTCTTATAACACATACACATATTATAGAATTTACCGCAGGGAAAACCGTGTGTCCGATTCCACGTAATAAAGATGCCAGTACATCCATAATTCCGCAGGCAGCATACGGCATCAGTATGTATGTAAATCTTGTCATTCCGACTTTGATTTCATCAGGTACGTCTGTATACAGTGTCAACAAAAGCGGCCCGATTGCATATCCGCCGATGCCAAAAACAACCCCTATTGCAAAAGCGAAACCAAGGCAGATAAATAAAACTCTTTTTATTCTGTCAAATTTTCCTGCACCGAAGTTCTGACTTGCAAAAGTTGTTGTTGCCGACGAAAAGCCGTTCATAGCAAAAAAGACATAGCCTTCAATGTTGCCGGCTGCCGTGCTTCCCGACATAACCACCGAGCCAAAGGAATTGACCGATGACTGAATGATTAAATTTGAAAGTGAAAACATAGTACCCTGAATACTTGCAGGAACTCCGATAATCATAATTTGTTTAAGCTCTTTAAAATCAACTCTTATGGATTTTAAATCAAGCTTTAAGTGTCCGTCATACCTGACAAGGTATCTTATGCAAAGCATAGAAGAAACAATCTGGGATATGGCGGTTGCCGCTGCAACACCTGCAACGTTCATATCAAAGATAATTATAAAAACAAGGTTTAGTATTACGTTTATAACTCCCGCTGCACTTATGTAATAAAGCGTTCTTTTGGAATCTCCAACCGCACGGAGAATTGATGCACAGAAGTTGTAAAGCATCATAAACGGCATACCGAGAAAATATATTCTCAGATACAAAACTGCATCATAGAGAACGTCCTGCGGTGTGCCCATAAGTAAAAGAATAGGTTTTGAAAAAACAATGGCAAACACAGCAAGAAATGTTCCTATAACAAGACTTATGGCAACCGAGGTTGAAACGCATTTTTTGACTCTGTCAAACCCTTTTGTTCCGTAGCATCTTGCAACGATAACCCCTGCACCTATGGAAAGTCCGTTAAAAAGATTTATAAGCAAATTTATCAGGCTTGTATTTGCTCCCACGGCGGCAAGTGCTCCCTCGTGGCCGAAAGAACCCACAACGACAAGGTCTGTCGTGTTGAAAAGCTGTTGCAGAATCATTGTGAGAACAAGCGGTATCGTAAAGAATACTATCTTTTTTACGAGAGGGCCGTTACACATATCCATTTCGTTGTTTTTTACTTTTACCATTACTGTAAACCTCGCTGTATACCCTGTTTATGTCTGTGTCCCGATGTGCTTAAATGCCTAAATGTTTAATTCACATTACGCTGTTTTCAAGATAAGCCGACCTTGGCTCGTTTATCCAGCTTGTGACATCGTTTATCCAGTTTATCATACGCAATTCCTTATGTCCCTGCTCAACCTTGCAGGTGACATTATCGCAGGTTGCCATACCGTGAACACCCTTTTCGTAAATATGAAGTTCAAACGGAACTCCGCATTTCTTAAGTGCCATAGCAAACCTCAGTGAGCTGTCGCAGGGCACAACTCTGTCCTCAAACGAACTGAACAAAAATGTCGGAGGTGTTGTTTTCTTTACCTGCTTATCAAGACAGGTAAGTGTAAGCATATCCTTGTCGTCCTTTTTGTCGCCAAGCAGGTTCTCAAAAGAACCAAAATGGCTGGGCCATTCGTTTGTTATAACGGGGTAGCCGAGTATAAGTGCGTCGGGCTTTACAGCCTGTACGTCACCAAAATATTTTTTGCACTCGTCGCAATCGTAAAGAACGCCGGCACTTGCCGCAAGGTGTCCCCCTGCCGAAAAGCCGCATACGTGTACCTTGTGCTCGTCGGCAAAAAATCTGTCCTTATTTTCCCTTATGTACCTGACAGCCGAAAGAGTTTCAAGAAGTGCCACGGGAAAGGTCGACGGAGCACAGCTGTAATAAAGCACAAATGCATTCATACCCTTTGCGACAAAGTGGAAAGCAATAGCCTCTGCCTCACGTTCGCTTGTGTGGGCATATCCTCCTCCTGGGAGAATGAGAATTGACGGACGAAGAGGGGTATATGTCGCAATACTTGGTTTTTCGTTTGGAATATAGCAATTAAGGATTGTTTCGTGACCAAAGTCTTTGTTGGAAATTTTAGAATAATCAAGTGTTATCTTTTTTGTTTCAAAAATCATTTTTCATCTCTCCTTATAGTTACATTTTTTGTCTTTCACGCATAGCACGTTCTATATCTCTGTTTGCCTCACGCTTTGCCTCGGAATCACGCTTATCATAGTTTTTCTTACCCTTGCAAAGTCCAAGCTCGACCTTGACCTTGGAGCCTGAAAAATACATTTTAAGCGGTATAAGTGCATAACCCTCTTTTCCGCTAAGCCCGAAAAGCTTCATAATTTCCTTTTTATGAAGAAGCAGCTTTCTGGTTCTGAGTGGGTCCTTATTGAAAATATTACCTTTTTCATACGGGCTTATATGCACACCATACATATTCATTTCGCCATCCTCGACACGACAAAAGCAGTCCTTCATATTGACTCTTCCCTCGCGGATGCTTTTTACCTCCGTACCCGAAAGCACAATCCCTGCCTCGTACGTGTCCTCGATAAAATAATCGTGCGACGCTTTTTTATTCTGTGCGGCAATTTTTATGCCGTCCTTTTGTTTTACCACAAGCATTCCGCCTTTACGTAGATTTAGTGCTTTTGCACTATGTAATTATTACCCTTTCGCAAACTGATATGCAATTCTCGGCTCACCGTTTTCGAGATAAATAACACCGCAGTAAACAAATCCGTTCTTGTTAAGAACATGCCTCATGGTCTTATTATCCTCGTGAGTGTCTATTCTTATATTGTCGCACTTTGTCTTGCAGAAATCCATACACTCTTTGAAGATTCCGTGATACACTCCGTCACTTGCAATTCTGTGTACCGTAAGATACTCGTCTTCATTGAGCCATTTTCCGTCATATATGTTGACATATGTCGGGTCAATTCCGCCGATAAGTGCAAAGGCACAGTGTATTTTTCCGTCGTCGCACTGCCCGACGTACAAGATGCCCTTTTCTATATCGTCCCTTATTAACTCTCTTGAAGGATGCGTGTTTCCCCACTGAGTCGGGTTTCCGTTTTCTGCCATGTATTTCTGTGCACACGCAAAAATACGCATAATGTCGTCTAATTCCTGTTTTTCGGCAAGTCTTATTATCACATTTATCACCTTTTTCCAAAGACAGTTAAGTTGTCCTAACACCTGAAAATTTTACTAAAAACTCCATACGCATTTAGTATATCACTTTAAATGTGCCTTTGCAATAGCAATTATTTAAGAATATTTGTAAACTTAATAAATAATATACAAATTCCGTCAAAATTTGTGGTACAATACTTACATAAGTATTTTTATGTTTGCGGAGGTGCAAAATGAACAAGCAAACTCACAACAGAAATTCAAACGCAGTTACATATATTGCTGTAGCAAGTGTCGTACTTTTGTTTGTCAACTACAACATTTTTTCAAAAATCATAACAAGCACTGTTCCTGAGATTGATTATTCGGTATACGAGCAAAATGGTCCGTCAAAACAAGAGACCGAGCAGGAGGCAAAGCAAGCCGAGCTTGAGAATAATTATACCGATCTTGAGGTAACATCTAACGACACAAAGGTGGGCTTTCTTGTAAACATAAACAAGGCAAATATGTTTTCTTTTGATGCAACATCGGCGGTAGTGCCTATAGAATACCCCGAAAGCGTATTTGACAGCAAGTCGGACAAATATTATGTAAAAGACAGAAACGTGTCACTTTGCAAAACCGCAATAGAGGCATTTAATGAGCTTGCAAACGATTTTGCAAAAGAAACAGGTCACGAGGATTTGCTTATCGTCGACGCATACAGGTCAAAAGAAACTCAGCAGAGGGTGTTTGATGCCAAAATTGCACAACTCGGAGAGGAGCAGGGAAAACTTATAGCACAGACTCCCGGGGCAAGTGAACATCACACGGGATTTGCTCTTGACCTTAGCCTTTACATAAACGGCAAGCAAGCCGAGTATGACGGAACAGGCGATTACGAATGGATAACCCAGAACTGCCACAAATACGGCTTTATAATACGTTACCCCGAGGACAAGACTGCTATTACGGGTATAGGCTATGAGCCGTGGCATTTAAGATACGTCGGAAAACCTCACGCATACTACATTATGCAAAACGGACTTTGCCTTGAAGAATACATACAAAAGCTGTCTATGTACCCCGTAACAAGCGATAAATTGTCCGTAACGCTTGATGATGGCAGTGTTTACACTGTTTACTCGGCATCTGTCAGCGGAGACGTGGGTAAAATAAAAGTGCCAAAGAACAAACCTTTCACTCTGTCCGGCACAAATCAGGGACACATAGTTGTGACGGTTCAGGAAACTGTTATTTTGCCGGAACAGTCAACCGATTCTTAAACAAGTTACATACACGCATATAACAGGGCTGTATCAAAAAATTTTGATACAGCCCTGTTTTTCTTGGTGTCTTTAGACGTGGAAATAACCCCCCGGTTCTACCGGGGGCAAAAACGAGCGGAGCTACAATAAAACGGGCGAGCTTTAAGCAAGCCCGAATATAGAAAAAGTAATAACCTCCAAGTAAAATGTAAGTGGCTTAACATCGTGTTACATAATACAAGGAGTTTAAAAATATGTTAGAAAAGAATGATATCAGAAGTACGGCACACTCAA
>JAZQVQ010000185.1:0-1566 GCA_045631825.1 Eubacteriales bacterium
AGAAGACATAGCCGAGGATCAGTTGACCCTAAAAGAATATACCGACCCGTTTACGGGTAGCAAGAATAAGTAGGCAAAAATAAACAGCCGCACGTGAGCGGCTGCCAGTGATTGTAATGCGATGTTAAATCTTCAGTGCCCATTTCAGGGGCTAAGCCAGTAGCAACTCCTTTTAGGGGTGAGCAAACCACCAGTTGAACTGGTGGTTTTGATTACGCTTTATTTCTTGTTAAAGTATTCAAGTATCAAGCTTTCATTCGGGACAAGTGATGAAATATCGCCATTTTGAAACAACAGCAGACGGACAAGAGAAGAACTGACGTCCGAATACTCCGGACTGCAGGGTATAAACAACGTTGTTATTCCGGAGCCGTAGATTGACTTGCTTAATTTGTTGTTTGTAAGTGCCATACTGTTTTCGTATTCGTAATCAGTAAAGTTTCGTATTCCTTTTACTGTAACATCACAATTATTTTTATTTGCATAATTAACTAAAAGTCCGTCAAAGCAGTCAACTGTAACATTGTGTAAGTCTTTAACTGCATCTTTTATTAAAAGTGCACGTGTACTTGTATCGAACAAATAATTCTTTGAACTGTTTTTTGCAACAAGTACAACAATTTCGTCAAAAAGCACACTTGCCTTTTTTACGATTTCAAGATGGCCTTTTGTAAACGGATCAAAGCTACCCGGAATTAGAGCCTTACTCATTGATTTCACCCCCAAGCAAATTCTGCGATGAGTACTCAAGAATTGTTATAAAGACTTTGCCGTATCTGTATTTTTTTCTTAAAGAAAAACAATACTCACCATTTTCGCTTATTGTGTCCTTGTCGGTTTCACAGATAATAAGTGCACCATCATTTAAAATCGCACAAGCTCTGGCTAATTTTTTCAGGATTTCTTTTTTCATGTCCTTTGCATAAGGAGGGTCCAAGAAAACAATATCGAATTTTTCACCCCTGGTGCTTGCAGATTTTAAATACTCGCTGTAATCCATACGTGAAATTTTGCACATTTTCATAAGACCGGTGTTTTTAGCATTCAACTTTATTATATCAATAGCATCGGCGTTTTCATCGATAATAACTGCACTATTTGCACCTCTGCTGAGAGCTTCGAGGGCTAATTGCCCGGACCCTGCAAATAAATCCAAAACACGCTTGTCAGCTAGTTCAAATTGTATAGCACTGAATAATCCTTCCTTGACTCTGTCAAGGGTGGGACGAGTAATGTCGTCACCGGGCAATGATTCTAACTTTTTTCGGCTTGCAATTCCGGATATTATTCTCATAAATTATTTCTCCTGTTTGTTAAAGTGGTTGAATATTTGTGTGGCGTTGTTTTTTGTTATTCCCTTGACACCTGATAACTCATCGATGGAAGCAGATTTAATAGCTGAAAGTGACTTGAAGTGGGATAATAATAGTTTTGCTTTAGTTTCTCCGATTCCGTGTATTTCGCTAAGGGAGGAAGTTCGTACACTTTTCGTTCTTGATGAATCCATTTTAGAGAAAGTAAATCTGTGGGCTTCCTCTTGTATTCTGTAGAAAAAGGAAAAGATAG